>CACYDZ010000123.1 GCA_902773265.1 uncultured Ruminococcus sp. | reverse complement strand
GCACATTATGATGACCCAAAATTTGATGAGGACAGAGAGGAAATACTGTTATCTTTAAAAGAGAAAGGTGTAGGGTATATTATCAATGCAGGAACAGATATTCCCACTTCACAGACAACCATAGAATATTGTCATCGTTATGATTTTATGTACGGAGCAGTAGGAATACATCCTGAAAATGCTGATAATTTACCGGACGATTATCTTTCGGTTATTGAACAGATGACCAAACACAAAAAGATTGTTGCCATAGGAGAAATCGGACTGGACTATTATTGGGACAGTGTACCGAGAGATATACAGAAAAAAGTCTTTAAAGAGCAGTTAATTCTGGCGGAGAAGTTGCAGATGCCTGTAGTTATTCATGACCGTGATGCACATGGAGATACTATGGAAATTCTGCGTCAGTACAAACCAAAAGGGATAATGCACTGTTTTTCCGGCAGTGTTGAATTATGTAAAGAGATTGTCAGGTTAGGAATGTCCATCAGTCTTGGTGGTGTGGTAACATTCAAGAATGCACGGCACAGTGTAGAAGTAGCAAAATATATTCCTCTGGACAGACTTATGCTGGAAACAGACGCACCATATCTTTCTCCTGTTCCGTTTCGGGGAAAGCGATGTGACTCTTCTTTGCTACGCTTTACCGCTGAAAAAATTGCCGAAATTAAAGCAATTTCACCTGAGGACTTGCTGAAAATTACCAGAGAAAATGCTTTCAAGATGTTCGGAATTACACCATGAAGAAATTATGTTATTGTTTTACGGTAGGAATTATTATTGTGTCGTTGTTTTTTTGGGGGAAAGTTTCTGTTCTGGCGAATAATGAAGATATATTGGAGATGGCGGTTAATCGGGAGATACAAAAAGGAAAATCCGTTACGGCACAAATTCATCTGAAAAATGCGGTGTCCGTAAGTGTTCTGGTTATGGAAGTTGATTTAGGGAGAGGATTATCCTGTACAGACTGCCGTTTATCAGACGGCATGGGAGGAAAAATCATCACTGTTTTTCAGGAAAACAAGGTGAGTATCACATGGATAATGACTAATGGATTTACCACTGACAGCGAACAAAGTTTGCTTGACCTTAAAATAAAGGCAAATTCCAATGATACAGGCAACAGTAATATGACAATAAAGTTGATAGACGGTACAGATAAAAATTTTCACCTGATATCCCCACAGAGAAAAGACTATGCCATAGAAATTGTCGAAAAAGTAGCGGTTTCTGATAACGCAACACAACGGACAGCAACAACGGATAACAGTAACAATAAAACACGAAAGTCATCTGAAATTCCGACATCTCATCAGCAAAAAAATTTTGCTATACCTACTGCTTCACCAATTACCATACCGACTGCGGAATTGACAACTGTTACTGAAATACAGCTCTCAACAACATCAGGTGAAATTTTATCTTCTACGATACAAAAGAACGATGATGATTTATCAGTATTTCTGATGGGAGTATTATGTTGTTTAGGTTTGGTAGCAGTAGTGATGATTAGTTATACGATGGGAAAAAGACAAGCAAAAAAATAATATTCTGTAAACAATAGGAAAGGAAAATATATGCAATTTATCACGCTTTCAGACAACCCCAAAAATTCTGTATCAGAACGGATATTTTCCGTATTTTCGCAACACCCGTTTCTGACATTGGCATTAATGACATTAATCAGTTGTGGGATATTTATGCCAAGTAATGACAAAAATTTATCTGCGTTTTCCCTGTTTGTCATGTTTGTATTGTATGCAACAGTTTCGGCGGTGATTGTATTTATGTTTGCCAAAGAGCATTACCGAAACGACAGCGTAACACAATATTCTGTATTTACCATGATGATAACGCTTGGATTAATCATGGTATTTTCATGTAGTGGAGTAGAAAATAATATTATTGCGGTGTTTTTGATAGCGTTGCTGTTATCGGCAGGGTGGATAATCTTTCTGATAAGACAAAACTCTCTGACAGTAAAATATTTATCTGCGGTCATTATTTTTCTGGGATTTGCCTTACGGCTGACCTATATTCTTTATACTACGATTTACGAACGCCAGCACGATAATTACACTTTAGGCGGAACATGGGGACATCTGGGCTATATTACCCATTTCTGGGACGATTTGTTTTCCCTGCCTGAAGAAAATGTAATGGAAATTACACAATATTATCACCCGCCGCTGCATCATTTTACAGTAGGGGTATTCCTGAATTTTCTCAAGTGGCTGGGATTTGAAAATCTTAAAAAAATCGGCGAATGTATACAATATCTGACGATGTTTTATTCTACTGTATGTGTAGTACTTTTTTACAAAATTCTGCGGTTTTTCCGTATTGACGGTCTACCGCTTTTGCTGGGACTTTCTGTAATTGCGTTTCACCCGACATTGATTATTCTTAGTGGAAGTGTCAATAATGATATGTTGTCCATCATGTTTATGCTGGGAGCGGTATATCATACGCTAATCTACTACCGTCAGCCGATAATGATGAATATTATCAAAATTGCCTTATGTGTAGGGTTGGCGATGATGACCAAATTATCAGGCTGGATGGTAGCTCCTGCGATTGCTTTTATTTTTATTGTTGTATTGGTACGGGAAAAAGACAAAAAATTTCTTATTTTAAGACAGTGGATAATTTTTGGTGTTATCTGTATACCATTAGGTTTATGGTGGAGTATTCGTTGTTATTTTGAATACGATATGCCTTTCGGTTATGTTATGCGGTTCAGAAAGACGATTGCCATGTTTCTGGGATATAAATACACTATCTGGGAAAGACTGACAGATTTCAGTTTGTTTCAGTTTGAAAGTGTCTATGACCAATACGAATGGTATCACTGTCCCTACTATGAATATAATCCCACTATTGGACTTTTCAAGACAGCAATGTTTGATGAGGCACAATATGGAAATGAACTACAATTATGGGCAGTAAGTCTGTTCTGGGTCAATATAGCTTTGGCATTGATTGCCGTAGCAGCAATGATTTATCTGATAGTTGTGAGAAAATCTCTGATAGATATTCCGTTAAAAGTTTTCTTATGGTTATTGTACGGTGTTTCAACGATATCCTACTATCTGTTTTGTCTGAAATATCCTTTTACCTGTACGATGAATATACGCTATACAGTAATGTCTGTTTTTACAGGAGTAATCTTTCTGGCGATACTGTTGCAGTCTTTAAAAAGTGTTTCTACCCGTCCAAAGAAAGTGATTTCCGTATTGATTTCTTTGGTTATGGTAATTTTCTGTCTGCTTTCCGTAGTAGTTTATCTGAAAATCGGGTATATTCAGGCTGTTTATGACGG
>CACYDZ010000122.1 GCA_902773265.1 uncultured Ruminococcus sp. | reverse complement strand
TTTAAAATCCCGCCCAAAGGCTCTGCCTTTGGAATCCGCCACTTTTTTGAAAAAAAGTGGTCAAAAAACTTTTCATTGTCATAGCTATAAGTTGTTTTGTGTCTTATAGTTTGTAAATTTCGTTTTCCTGTGCAAAGATAAACTGTGTGCGACAATCTCCGTCCTTGATAATCTCCTGTTCGATAGTGGTATTTTCACCGAAAAACGGTTTTGCACAATGTACCACTACCGCCTGACGGGGATTAAGCTGTTTGATGAATTTTTTCATCTGCGGAAAATCTTCGTGCAGTGAAAAATCAATGTTGATATCCAGATATCCCCCCATCGGTCGGGAGGTGATATCTGATGTGACATAAATATGACTTCTTGTCGGAAAATCTGTACCTGTCACACGGTTATCCTCATTGAGTACGGGAATGGAAAGCCTTTCCATCTTGTAAACCACATTCATAATGGACGGGTCAATATAGACAGGTACATGATATTCGTTATAGCGGTTAAGCATTCTGATAAATTCAATGCCCTTACTCAGCTGCGGTACATAACAGCGTACCGAAATATTTTTCCTGACGGCAAAATCAAACACTTTTCTGACTTCCTGAAAAAGTTTGTCACTTTTTTTGCGATAGCCGGGGTGTCTGGCATGCAGACCGCACATAATCAAAATATCAATGTTGAGGTTCTTGGGCAACATACAACCGTCTGTGAATGGTGTAGGGTCTATGGAGTAATCGCCTGTGTAGAGAATATTCCGCTTGTCGTAACGGAAAAGCGTCATCATCGCTCCGGGAATGTGTCCTGCGGAAAAAAATGTGGCGGCATATGATGAAAATTTCAGCAGTTTCATATAGCTGACTTCCGTAATCCTGTCAAACACACTCAGCGTTCCCAGACGACGGGTTTCATCACCTTTTCCTGACAGATACTGCCTGTCGTATAGCTGATACTCACAAAGCAGTCGGGTAATATCCGTCATATAGACACCCGCTTTCGGGATTTCTTTCATCAGCTGTATCAGATAACCTACATGGTCGGCATGGGCGTGGGATATGTATACCTGATTGATTTGCCCCAGACTTTCTATATATGGTAATGTCAGCAGACTGTGAAAATCCGGTACAAAGATAATCCCGTCTTTTTTTCCTGTTCCTGCGTCCAGAAGAATGTTGTTTTCTCCCAGTTTCAGGTAATAACAGCTTGCCCCTACTCTCTGCCCTCCCCCCAACGGCATGAATATAATCTCTTTTGCCATAATTTCTGACTTCCTTTTTGCGGTTCGGTTAATTTTGTAAAATCACAATATAAAAGTTATTTCTCTCCTAAAAATAATAGGTATTTTGTACTTTTATTATATCATCTTGTGGGAATGTGTCAATAACTTGTGGCATATTTTAATGATTTATACATATTTTTCCGTAAAATGTCCGCTTAAAACTTCCTTGACAAATCCTTTGGAATATAATACAATATTCCTGTGACTGAACTGAACGACTGCGGAATACAAGGTCGAAAGACAGTATTCTGAGGAAAGTCCGGGCTTCACAGGGTAAGAATAACGGCTAACAGCCGTCGGGGGCGACCCTAGGGAAAGTGCAACAGAAATATACCGCCGTTTTTCAACGGTAAGGGTGGAAAGGCGAGGTAAAAGCTCACCGTCGGTTTTGGAAACTTAACCGACCTGTAAACCCTATTCGAAGCAACACCGTGGTACAAGACAATATATATTGACCCGATATGTCTTAGGAGGTGGCACCTGAGCAAGACGGTAACGCCTTGCCAAGATAGATAGTCGTTCACGACAGAACGCGGCTTACAGGTTCAGTCACACCGTTCGGGGACTCTGTCCCCGAACCCCTGTTTAAGGGCTGCCGCCCTTAAAAATCCTGCCAACTTTTTTGAAAAAAAGTTGACAAAAAACTTTTATGGCTCACTTCGTTCGGATTGTTTATCAGAGGTTGAGCTGTGACAATTAAAAGTTTCGGTCAAGCCTTTTCAAAGGCTT
Source organism: uncultured Ruminococcus sp. (assembly GCA_902773265.1). Lineage (GTDB taxonomy): Bacteria > Bacillota > Clostridia > Oscillospirales > Acutalibacteraceae > CAG-964. The sequence goes on along the minus strand of CACYDZ010000122.1, from coordinate 2,600 downwards.
GTGGGGTCAAGGGGTTTCACCCCTTGACCCCACGAACTTTTTGAAAAAAGTTCGACAAAAACTTTTATGGTTCACTGCGTTCATGATGACAAAATCAAATAAAAAATGGACTGCCGAAAATCAGCAATCCATCTTTTGAGAGAAATCAATCAAAGTCGTTATATTTTTTGGAGTGGTCACAGCATTTACTGTTGGGGTTGTTATTGTTGAGGGTATCTTTTTCGGCAGGGGAAGACTGTTGTTTATCATCACGGTAATGGCTGTCTTTGAAAGCGGTATCGTCTTTAGATTTACGGTTGCTCATTATCAGCACCTCCTTTACGATAGTTATTATGCACGGTGAGGGGGAAAATATACATTGGCAAAAACTGCTTTGGAAAATTCAGGTGTGAAAGAGGGAAAGAATGGATATGGTCAGGTTACCCGAAAAGTTCTGCGAAAGAATGAAAGTGTTGCTGGGTGATGAATATGAAGATTTTATCAGAGGATATGATAATATACCGTTTAAGGGAGTGCGTGTGAATGTGCTGAAATGCACGGCGGAAAAACTGAACGGTCTGCTGAACACAGAATTACAGCCGTCACCGTTTTCACCGCTGAATTTTTACGGTAATCCTGCCGAAAAACTGGGCAGTCACCCTTTACACCATGCAGGTGCTTTTTATTTACAGGAACCGTCTGCGTCATCAGCGGTGACGGTTCTTGATGTACGGCACGGCGAAAAAATTCTGGATTTATGTGCGTCTCCCGGCGGAAAGTCTACACAGATAGCCTCTCTGCTGGAAAATACAGGTCTGCTCTGGAGTAATGAATTTGTCCGCAACCGCACTACGGCTTTACTTTCCAATATAGAAAGATTAGGCGTTAAAAACTGTATTATTTCTTCCCTTTCGCCTGCGGTATTGTGCGGTTCGCTCAGCGGATATTTTGACAAGGTGCTGGTAGATGCACCCTGTTCGGGAGAGGGAATGTTCCGTAAAGACCCACAGGCAATCACAGAATGGTCACCTGAATATGTGATTTCCTGCAAAGAAAGACAACTGCAAATTCTTGACAGTGCAAAAACAGCTCTAAGAAATGGCGGTGTGCTGGTGTACAGTACCTGTACATTTTCTTTGGAGGAAAATGAACGGGTCATTGAACGCTTTCTTGAAAAAAATCCTGACTTTTCGCTTTGTGACTGTTCATATCTGCCGTTCGGTCGTGGCGGATATCGTATGCCACAGGTAAGACGCATTTATCCTATGGACGGCGGTGAGGGTCATTTTGTGGCAAAGCTGATAAAAAACGGCGGTGAGTGTGGTTATACACCTGAACACCGTATCAAAAATTCACATACGGATAAAGCCGTTCTGCAAAATGCCCGAACCCTTTACCGTGATATCTTTAAAAACGATAATTTCCCTGAATTTACCGTTGTCGGGGATAAGATAATGATTATGCCGTCTGTCATGCCTGAATACAAGGGTGGGGGGATTTTGCGGAGAGGTATTCTGTTCGGTGAAATAAAGAAAAACCGTGTCGAACCTGCTCACCATCTTTTCACCTGCGGAAAAATGAACGACTTCATGCAAAGCGTGAATTTTGATATTTCTTCTGCTGAATTAAACCGTTTTCTGTCGGGTGAGGAAATTCCTGTCAGCCCGTCATTAAAAGGTTATACGGCGGTCTGCGTGGAGGGAATACCGCTCGGTTTCGGAAAAGCCTCCTGCGGTAAACTCAAAAACAAATATCCCAAAGGTTTAAGAAAGGTGAAATAATTATGCAGCTTTCTCATATAGGAACGGTCAGAGAAATTCTTACCAAATACGGGTTTTCCTTTTCCAAATCGCTGGGACAGAATTTTCTGATTAATCCGTCAGTCTGTCCGAAAATGGCGGAGATGAGTATTCAAGACAATACGGTCAGCGTGATAGAGATAGGTCCGGGAATTGGTGTGCTGACTTGTGAACTGGCAAAGCGTGCAAAAAAGGTCGTGGCGATTGAACTGGATAAACGCCTGCTGCCTGTACTGGACGAAACACTTGCTGAATTTGATAATGTGAAAGTTATTAATCAGGATGTGCTGAAAACAGACCTCCATCAGCTTATCAAAGAGGAATTTCAGGGGGAAGATGTTGTGGTGTGTGCCAATCTGCCGTATTATATCACTTCCCCTGTCATCATGAAACTGCTGGAGGATAATCTGCCTATACGGAGTATAACTGTCATGGTGCAGAAAGAAACCGCTCAGAGATTGTGTGCTGAAGTCGGTTCAAGATTAAGCGGTGCGGTGACAGTGGCGGTCAATTATTATGCCCGACCTGAATGGCTGTTCGGGGTATCTGCGGGGAGTTTTATGCCCGCTCCCAAAGTCGATTCGGCGGTTATCCGTCTGAATGTCCGTGAAAAACCTGCCGTCACGGTGAAAAACGAAAAACTCTTTTTCCTCACTGTAAAATCCGCTTTCGCCCAAAGACGCAAAACTTTACCGAATACTCTTTCTTCAGGACTTTCTCTGCCTAAATCCCAAATCCTACAAATACTTAATGAACTTTCTATTCCCGAAAATTATCGTGCGGAACAGCTTTCTTTGGAACAGTTCGCCGAAATTTCCAATT
>CACYDZ010000121.1 GCA_902773265.1 uncultured Ruminococcus sp. | reverse complement strand
TTTTTGTCAAACTTTTTTCAAAAAGTTTGTGGGATTGTTAAGGGCAACGCCCTTAACTCAGGGGTTCGGGGAGGAACTCCCCGACAGGACAACGCAAAAAGCCCCGACAAGCATAACAGCCTGTCGGGGCAAAAATATTATTCAAATCTTACTCTGTCTTTAACATAAGTTGTGTGAAGTAATTCATGAGCTTTATGGGAATTGGGTTCGCCGAGATATTCTTTATAAAGTTCCTGAATCTGCGGATTGTTATGTGACTGACGATAGGTCTGTCTTTCATCTTCAGAATAAAGAGCATCAGCACGCTTTTGCTTATAAGTGTCGATGATATCAGCATCTTCATCAGTAAGGAGAGAAGGACGGATATAGGATTGACCGCCACCGTTGATACAACCACCGGGACAACACATAATTTCGATGAATGTATAAGGTGATTTGCCTGCACGGATATCGTCCATAATCGGTTTAGCGTTCTTCATACCGTGAGCGACAGCGATTTTGATTTCGTTGCCTGCAAGGTTGAGGGTAGCTTCTTTGAGACCGTCAAAACCACGAACTTCTGTGAAATTGATAGGACCATATTCTTCACCCATAAGTGTACGATAAGCCGTTCTGAGAGCAGCTTCCATAACACCGCCGGTAACACCGAAGATAACGCCTGCACCTGAATAAAGACCCATAATATCCTGGTCAAATTCCTCGTCAGGAAGTTTTGCAAAGTTGATACCTGAACGCTTAATCAAAGTACCGAGTTCACGGGTGGTCAGAACAGCGTCAACATCAGGCAGACCGTTGACAGCCGCCAGTTGAGGGCGTTCTTTTTCATATTTCTTAGCTGTACAAGGCATAATAGAAACCACAAAGATATCTTTAGGGTCAATGCCGTTCTTTTCTGCATAGTAGGATTTAATAATCGCACCCTGCATTTCGTGAGGGGATTTACAGGAAGAAAGATGGTCTAAGCAATCGCCATAGTAATACTCAGCGTAGTTGACCCAACCGGGAGAACAGGAGGTAAGCATAGGTAATGTACCGCCATTTTTAATTCTGGCAATAAGTTCATGAGCCTCTTCCATGATAGTGAGGTCAGCACCAAAGTTAGTGTCATAGACCTTATCAAAGCCCAGACGCTTGAGAGCAGCAACCATTTTACCGGTAACAGGAGTACCGATTTTCATACCGAACTCTTCACCCAGCGATGCTCTTACAGCGGGAGCAGTCTGTACAACGACATGTTTGCCTTCTGCCATAGCCTTATCGACTTTCCAGATTTCAGATTTTTCCATCAAAGCACCTGTAGGACATACAGATACGCACTGACCGCAAAGCAGACAAGGAGAATTAGCGAAAGAGTGGTTACCGGCAGGAGCAACGATAGTTTCAAATCCACGATTTTCGAACCCAAGAATACCGTTGCCGTGTGCTTCCTGACATCTTACAACACAGCGTCCGCAAAGAATACATTTTGAGGTATCTCTGATAATGGACGGAGAAAACTCATCATAAGTTGTTGATGTTTTCTTACCATGAAAAGCACCTTCTCTGGCACCTGTAATCTGTGCTACATTAAGCAGTTCACAGTTGCCGTTTTTGGAACATTGCTGACAATCTCTGTTATGGTTGGAAAGCAACAGTTCAACAGATGTTCTTCTTGCCTTGACAGCTTTGGGTGAAGAAATACGGATTTCCATACCTTCAGCAACGGGGTATACACAAGATGCAACCAGACCTCTTGCTCCGGTAGCTTCAACAAGGCATACACGACATGAACCTAATGAACACTGACCGTGATTGAATGTACATAATGACGGAATATCATATCCGCATTTTTTGGCAGCCTCCAGAATGGTAAGTCCAGCTTCCACCTGATAAGGAACACCTTCAATTTTTATATTAACAAGTGACATTATAATATCCCTCCTGATTATCCCTTCATGATAGCACCGAACTTACAGGACGCTCTGCACATACCACACTTGATACATTTATCCTGGTCGATATGTAAAGCAGGCTTTTTCTTACCGGGTGCAGTGTACTCGCTGACGCTGATAGCACTGACAGGACAGTTTCTTGCACAAAGTTTACAACCGAAACATTTATTTCTGTCAATTCTGTATTTCATCAGGTTCTTACAAGTACCGGCAGGACATCTTCTTTCTTCGATGTGAGCCAGATATTCGTCTTTGAAATGGGTAATGGTAGAAACAACGGGATTAGCCGCAGTCTGACCCAATGCACACAAGGAGTTGTTTTTAACCGCTTCCGAAAGTTCTTCCAGTTCTTGCAAATCTTCCATAGTACCTTTACCGTCAGTAATTCTGGTAAGGATTTCAAGCATACGCTTAGTACCGATACGGCAGGGAGAACATTTACCGCAGGATTCATCACAGATAAATTCCATATAGAACTTAGCGATATTTACCATACAGTTATCTTCGTCCATAACGATAGCACCGCCTGAACCCATCATAGAACCTTTGGCAACAAGGTTATCGAAGTCGATAGGTTCATCGAGATATTCCGCAGTCAGACAGCCGCCCGAAGGACCACCGGTCTGGATAGCCTTGAATTGCTTACCGTCAGGAATACCGCCGCCGATATCATAAACGAGTTCACGCAGAGTAGTACCCATAGGAACTTCTACCAAGCCGACATTGTTGACTTTACCGCCCAATGCGAAAACTTTTGTACCTTTAGAGCGTTCTGTACCAGTAGAAGCGAACTCTGTCGCACCCTCACGCAGAATATAGGGAACACAAGCAAGGGTTTCAACATTATTAACAACAGTGGGCTGACCCCAGAGACCTTTAACCGCCGGGAAAGGAGGACGGGGACGAGGCATACCACGCTTACCCTCAATGGAGTTCAGCAAAGCTGTTTCTTCACCGCAGACAAACGCACCCGCACCAAGACGGATATGTGCCATAAAGGAGAAATCTGTGCCGAGAATATTATCACCAAGAATACCGATTTCTGTCATTTGATTGATAGCTTTCTGCAAACGGTCAACAGCGATAGGATATTCCGCACGGACATAGAAATAACCCTCAGATGCACCGATAGCATAACCGGCAATCATCATACCTTCGATAACAGCAAACGGATTACCTTCAAGGATAGACCTGTCCATAAATGCACCGGGGTCACCCTCATCACCGTTACAGACAACATACTTCTGGTCAGCATTATTTGCATAAGCAAATGACCATTTACGACCTGTCGGGAAACCTGCACCGCCACGACCTCTCAAGCCTGATGCCAATACTTCATCAATAACTTCTTTCGGGGTCATGCTCAATGCTCTCTGTAAGCCCTTGAAAGCACCATAGCCCATAGCTTCATTGATATCTTCGGCATTGATAATACCGCAACCGTGTAAAGCAACTCTCTTTTGTTTTTTATAGAAATTGATGTCGTCCTGTTTCTGTACTTTTTCATGTGTTACAGGGTCAACATAAAGTAATCTTTCAATAACCTGATTATTTATGAGGTCAGTCTTGACAATTTCTTCAACATCTTCTACTTTTACCAGACGGTAAAGGGTATCTTCGGGAAGTATTTTAACAAAAGGACCCTGTGAACAGAAACCGAAACAACCTACCTGATTAACTGTAACTTTATCACTGATACCGTATTGTGCGATAAGTTCATTGAATTTGTCTTTGATTTCGTTGGAATGAGAAGAAAGACAGCCTGTACCGCCACAAAGCAATACGGCACGACTTCCGCCGAAACCTTCCATTTTATTTTTCAAGCCCTCCGTACAGCTTGCCAATACGCTGTCGAGCTGTTCATTTGTTCTGATTTTCATTACATAAGCCTCCTTATCCCAATTTACGGTATTCGTCAATAATGGAATGTACCTGATTCACCTGAACTTTAGGATAGACTGTTCCGTTGATGGAAACAGCAGGAGCGATACCGCAGGCACCGATACAACGCAGAGCATCGATAGTGAACATACCGTCTTCAGTTGTTTCGCCGGGTTCGATACCGAGAATTTCGCAGAATTCATCAATAACACGCTGAGCCCCTTTAACATAGCAGGCAGTACCCAGACAGCAGCCGATAATGTATTTTCCCTTTGGTTTGAGGGAGAAGAAAGAATAAAAAGTAACAACACCGTAGATTTCCGCAACAGAGATACCTGTTCTTTCCGAAACGATTTCCTGAACATCAATGGGAACATAACCGTATTCCTTCTGAATGTCACTGAGAATCATCATCAGCGGTGTTTTGTCATTAATGTGTCTGTCACAAATCTCGTTGATTTGTTTGACAGCCGCCTCACTTAACTTTTGCATAGCAACCTCCTTAAAAAATAAACAACATTGACAGCCGACAAAAATATGCTGAATATCTGCCGACGAAAAACTTTGCACAATTTTATTACGATTTTTCGGTAAAATGTTGCAATCGCAACAAAAAAGCGTTATAATGATAAGAGATATTCCTCTTTGATAATCTGTCTATTATACCAATATTAGACATAAAATCAAAGGGTACTTCTCAATTATTGTTATTTTAACATAAATCAGAAAATAAAACTGTTGCAACCGCAACAAAATAAAAGAAAATTTCAATATAATTTTTGTCAAAAAAGAAAAAATTAGTTAATTATAACTAACAAAGGCGATGAAACATGAAAAGTCAAGATTATCAGGAAAATGAAAAAATGAATGATTTAAGGAAATGTGAATCCAAAAAGTATGTCAGTTTTGCCAAAGGAGATACCATTCTTTCTTTAAGCAGTGACAACGGATTGATTGGACTGTTACTGGAGGGAAGTGCTTATATTGTGAGCATTGATGAAAACGGTCACGAAAACATTTCCGACTTTCTCACTGTCGGGGACAGTTTCGGAGAATATATCTTTATGCCTTTAAAATCTCTGGAATATCTTGTCGTAGCGGAAAGTGATTGTAAGGTTATGTTTGTCAATTTTGATAATGTAATGAATAATTGCCGTCATAACTGTGAAAATCATAACGAACTTGTCAAGAAGATGTTGTTGTTTACTGCCAGGAGAGCTCAGTTCATGTCATTGCACATCAATATACTTATCAAAAAAACACTGCGGGAAAAACTGTTTGTGTATTTTGAATATCTCAGAAGTAATTCTTATGACAGTAATCAGATTACCATTCCCATTACCTTTGAAAGTCTGGCAAGTTATCTGGGAGCAGACAGGAGTGCTTTAATGAGAGAAATCCGCCGGATGAACAATGACGGATTAATTCTTTCCAAAGGGCGAAAAATCACATTATTATACTGAAAAACAGATAGACAACTTTTATTTTTTATGATAAAATCATCTTGTCGGTCACAACAGCGGAGGCAAAGTATGAGCAGATTTAATTTACTGGAAAAACAGAAAAAAGGAGTTTTCAGGGTCATTTTCAGCAGAACAGGAATCATTATTCTGTTACTTGTTCTCATGTTTATCTGTTTTATTGTAGCAGAACTCCTTTTTGCGGCATTGATTGCCAAGATTATGGGTGGCGTAGGGCTGTTCAATCTTGTTGTCATTACCTATTTAGCCAGCAGTAATATGGACAGTTCATCAAAGCTGACATGGATATTAGTGGTAACGGTGACATCTTTTTTCGGTACAATGTTTTATCTTTACACGAAAACAAATATAGGCAACCGTAATATAATGAAAGGTTGTGCTATACTTAACAATAAACACAAGAACGACCTTATCCAGAACAAGACGGTTATTGAAAAACTGAAAGAAGAAACTCCTGAAACTGCCGAACTTGTACATTATCTCAACCACAGCGGAGCATATCCCATAACAGAAAAGAACAAAATTACCTACTACCCAAGCGGTGAAAAAAAGTGGCAGGGAATGTTGGAAGAATTAAAAAAAGCAGAAAAATTTATTTTTCTGGAATATTTCATTATTGATGAGGGGGAAATGTGGGGAAGTATTCTGTACATTCTTGTACAAAAAGCGAAAATGGGGGTAGATGTCCGTGTGATGTATGACGGCACCTGTGCAATAGGTCTGTTACCTTATAACTATCCCGAAATGATGCGGTACTATGGGATAAAATGCAAGATGTTTTCTCCGTTAAGACCTTTTTTATCCACGCATTACAACTATCGTGACCATAGAAAAATCATGGTTATTGATGGTAAAGTAGGATTTAATGGTGGGGTCAATCTTGCGGACGAATATATCAATAAATATGAGCGTTTCGGACACTGGAAAGATACCGCTATTAAAATTGAGGGAAAAGCTGTTGATAATCTTACAGTGATGTTTTTAAATATGTGGTCAATGGGCGAAAAAGAGGAGGATTATGGTCAATATCTCAACATTGCCCAAAACATAGAAAATCAGAATGGTTATGCAGTACCTTACGGTGATAATCCTTTAGATGGAGATAAAGTAGGCGAAAAGGTCTATATGGACATTATCAACCGAGCCAACCGCTATGTTCATATCATGACACCGTATCTGATATTGGACGACCCTATGATGATGACTTTGAAATATTGTGCCGAAAGAGGTATTGATACTAAAATCATTTTGCCCGGTATTCCTGATAAAAAAGCGGTATACTGTCTGGCAAAGACCTACTTCAAAAATTTACTGAAATCAGGCGTAAAAATTTATATTTATACACCTGGATTTGTTCATGCAAAAGTTTTCGTATCAGATGACAGCAAAGCGGTAGTAGGGACTATCAATCTGGATTACCGCAGTTTATATCATCATTTTGAATGCGGAACTTATATGTATGGTGTAGACTGTATAGACGATATTGAAGACGATTTTCAGCAGACCCTTACCGAATGTCAGCAAGTCACGATGGAGAGTATCGCAAAAGAAAAAATCTTTGTCAGACTTTTGGGACGCATTATGCGACTGATAGCCCCTTTGTTGTAACTTGAATCTGTCATTCTGAAAAAAGTGAGCCATAAAAGTTTTTGCCCCACTCTTTTCAAAAAGTGGGCGGGATTTTTCAGGAAACACTCCCTGAAACTCTCCATAAAAAAGAAAAATTTTATTTTATTTGGGCAATTAATCCCCCGACCTTTGCAAGTTTGGAATGAATTGCCGTCAGTATGCGAAGGCTGAAAAATGC
>CACYDZ010000120.1 GCA_902773265.1 uncultured Ruminococcus sp. | reverse complement strand
TTTGTCGAACTTTTTTCAAAAAGTTCGTGGGGTTCAGGGGCAACGCCCCTGATGGGATTTTAAAGGGCAAAGCCCTTTAACTCCCCATTGAGAGCAGGCAGTAAAATAAGCCAGAGACGTTATTATCCAAAATCGTCTTATACCTTTTCGGGAATGAATCTGATAACCGTCAAAAGCTAATTTTGTCTTACAGTTTCTGAAAAAAACTTCGATTTTCCATCTGTTCCCATAAGCATTAAGGATTTCTTCAGAAGACAGAGAGACATCCGTAGAAATAAAAGCCCGGATTATCCATCGTATCAACAGGAAAGCTGATGAGAACAACGGCATTGTCAATACCATTGAGATTGCCTTCGTAACGAAAAATATTGTACTTACGCTTTTTTACTGTCACGGTGTGAAAAGGCACAGCACTTTCTTTCAAAGCCTTCGAATGAGATAAAAAGTGATAGTTATTCCTATTTGTAATTGCGTAATTTTCCTTCGCAAAGCAATTCAGGATAATTCCACTGTCGCAATGTTTCATAGACCGCTACTGCAACAGAATTGGAAAGATTTAAACTTCTGGCTTCGTTTATCATAGGAATACGAACGGTTGTATCAGGATTATCATACAGCAGTTTTTCGGGAAGTCCTGCGGTTTCCCGACCAAAGACAAGATAAGCACCGTCAGGATAGCTGATATTGGAATGAATATGTTTTGCCTTTGTAGAAAAATAGAAATATTTACCTTGCGTTCTGGCAAAAAAATCATCAAGGTTGTCGTAAACCGTAATATCCAGCAAATCCCAATAATCCAGTCCTGCTCTTTTAACCGCTTTTTCGGAAATACTGAAACCAAGCGGTCGTACCAGATGAAGTTTTGCACCTGTTGCGGCACAAGTTCTGGCAATATTGCCTGTATTCTGAGGAATTTCGGGTTCAACTAAAACAACATTTAATTCTGACATAATTTTATCGTTTCCTTTCTTTGATAAAATCCATCGCCTTACACAAACTATAATTGAGGAAGTGATAAATCATTGACTTACCCTAAAATCAGTATAAAGACTTTGATAATTTTATATTTCAAGTGGAGGAGATGGAAAAAATTGAGTAAGCGTGCTGTCAATATGACAAAAGGTATCGCACTCGGTGTAGTCACGGGAGCAACGGTAGGATATATGAGCAATCGGATTATGAGTAAAAATCCTAAATCCCTCAAGCGTAAAGCGAACGATATGATGAGTGCATTTTCTCAGATAATGAATGATATTTCTTATATGTTAAAGTAGTATTCTACGCAAAAAAGTTTTTGACAGGTTATAGGCAGGTTTTCAACATTTTCAACATTAAAATGTTGAAAACTTGTTGAAAACTTTATTCTATAATGGAAAAACTCGTTATGTATGGGTGTTTTCAACAAACCGACACTTGTTTTCCACTATATACGGTTGTGGAAAACCTGTGGAAAGTGTGTGGAAATGTGGAAAACTCTGTGGAAAACCTTGAAAACTTTTTTTCATACTGTACCGCATTTATGCGTTAAAGCAAAGCAACTTCATAGAATAATACTATGAAGTTGCTGAAAAGTCCTTTGTATGCTGTCGGAACGCCGTGAGTATCAGACAGATAATTTTTCCAGAAATTTCTGTGTTCTCTTGTGTTTGGGATTGTCAATGACATCTTCAGGCTTACCCTCTTCCACAATCACACCGCCGTCCATAAAGATTACTCTGTCGGAAACCGCTCTGGCAAAAGCAATCTCATGCGTGACAATAACCATCGTCATTTTTTCCTGTGCCAGTTCTTTCATGATTTTGAGAATACCTGCTGTAATTTCGGGGTCAAGTGCCGAAGTCGGTTCGTCAAAATACAGCATATCGGGGTTCATTACCAAAGCTCTGGCAATAGCCACTCTCTGTTGCTGACCGCCTGACAATTCACAAGGATAAGCATTTTCCTTGTCTGCCAGACCGACCTTTTTCAGCATTTTTCTGCTTTCTTCCAGTACTTCTTCTTTATTTCTTTTCATGACGCTTATCGGTGCATCGGATACATTTTTAAGTACATTGTAATGCGGAAACAAATTGAAATTCTGGAACACCAGTCCGAATTTTGAATGTGCCTCACGCATAATCTTTTTGGAAGGATAGACGGATTTTCCGTTTTCACTGATGATAATTTTCTGTCCGCTGTAAGAGAGTTCACCGTTATCCATCGTTTCCAGAAAGGTGGCACAACGCAGTAAAGTGGATTTTCCCGAACCCGAAGGCCCCAGTATGGAAACGACTTCTCCTTTTTCCACACTCATACTGATATCTTTCAGAACCGTCTTGCCATCGAATTTTTTTTCAAGGTGATTGATTTCAAGAATTTTCATAATCATACCTCCCGCAATTATCTGTAGTAGTCAAGTTGCTTTTCGATTTTTCCCATTACCAACGCCACAATCATATTGAAAACATAATAGAACAGTCCTGCCACAAACAACGGCATGATACTTGCCTGTGATGCGGCAATCTGTTTTGCCAGTGTGAATACTTCCGTATAAGCCAGAGCAAAGGCAAGCGAAGTATCTTTTACCAAAGTAATGATTTCGTTGGTAGCCGGAGGAAGAATATGTTTGACCATCTGCGGGAAAATAATCTTGCGGAATGTCTGTGAGCGTGAATACCCCAGAATCTGAGCCGCTTCACGATGTCCCAGCGGAACGGACTGTATACCTGCACGGAATATTTCGGCAAAATAGGCGGCATAGTTAAGAGAGAAGCCGATGATTACCGCATAAAAACGGTAGCCTTGTCCCAGCTGGATATCGAATACATAGTACGGAGCATAGCATACCACCAACAGCTGTAACATCAGCGGTGTACCTCTCATGACAGAAATATAAATTTTTGCCAGCCAGTGAACTACTTTGAATTTTGACATACGGGCAAAGGTGATAAGCAATCCCAACGGTAAAGCAAACAGCAATGTCAGGAGAAAAATCAGCATTGTTGCCTTTACACCGTCAAGCAACTGTAAAAGTACCTCTCCTGCACTTAATTTATCTGATTTGGTACTGCCGTCTGCGGTCTGCTGAGTTTCTGTGTCTATGTATTTATCGTCCGCACTAAGACAGACACTTGTTTCCAGTTTCCATTGTTTTGCGATTTTGTCAAATGTACCGTCCGCTTTCATGTCAAGCAAGGTTTTCTGGACGGTATTTCTTAATTCCGTGTTGCCTTTCTTGAAACCGACACCGTATTTTTCACTGGAAATATGTTCGTCCAGCATACGGAATTTATTGCCACGACTTTCAATC
>CACYDZ010000119.1 GCA_902773265.1 uncultured Ruminococcus sp. | reverse complement strand
GTTTTTTGTCCACTTTTTTTCAAAAAAGTGGTGGGGTTAAGGGGCAAAGCCCCTTAGCAGGATTTTAAAGGGCGGCAGCCCTTTAATGAAACAGGATTTTAAAGGGTGGCAGCCCTTTAACCGGGAGGAAGTTTGTTTTGAAATACAGCAGATTGTTCGCCGTAAAAATAGTGTCAGCGTTAATTATCCTGTTGCTGACAGCTGTAAGCTTAGGCGGTTGTTCGGAAAATACTTCAACGCTGGAAAGCGTGATGAAAATTAATAACAGCGATTTTGTCGGCGAAAGAATTATCACCGTCAATTTTGGCAGTGAGTTTGCCAAAAACGAAAATAAAAGAAAAAATGTAGAGGATATTATCAAAGATAAATGTCCGCCGATATTGTCCTGTCGCAGTGAATCTTCAGATACCAATTATCGCTGTGTATTTGTGATGTCTTTCAGTTCGGTGGAGGACTATAAAGAAAAAGTTGCCAGTATTATCGGCAAACAAATCGGTGTGGCTTACGGAAGTACAAACACCGCCCTTTCCAAAGGTACTTATTACCGTGAAGATTATGATTGTATTCGTCTGACAGACTGGCTTGTTAATGCACTGGACGAACAAGGATATGGAGATTATCTTTCCGAAATTCATTCAGCGTCCAATGTGATTGAATATAATAAAACTGTTCTTCAAAGTGAAGAATCTGTCACCTCTGCCAGTACGGTTACAGGAGAGGCAATTCATGGTGTGTCACTCCATACCAAAAATCATAAAAACGGTACATTTGACCGTATTATCAGTATTGCCTTTCCGAAAAGCACCTATATTTCAATGGGAGTTGCTCTGGAAAATATCATGAGTTCCCGTATTGACAGCAAGTCCGCTGCCACCAACTGGACAGACAATGGAGAATATATGGATTATTCTGTCAGATATAAGGGAATTACGCTGGAAAAGATGGAACAGCTGACACAGCGGTTTCTGGAATGTGAAAACGCAACCCTTTATTATGGTGACCAGAACCATAGCAGTACACCTCTTGCTGAACAGTTGGTCTTTGAAGAACAGCTTCACTTGTTGAGTTTTGTGTCCGACACCGAAAACACGGTGCAGTTAAGTTATACCTACGAGCTTCCTGACGAAACAACACATGGTGAGGGTGTAGAATTGATTGGTGGCGAATGGCAGAGTAATGGTAACTGGCTGAAAAATACCTACCGTCTTAACAGTGACCGTAAAATTCACGATATCAGAATACCTGACGGTATGCAATATATCATAAAAGGAATGAATATCAAATTGACTTCTCTTGATGAAGACCGCTTTAGAAGAGAAACAGAGTTTGTGTTTGACAGAAGTACGGGAGAAAAAGGACTGGATTATGCGTATAGTTTTCTGTATGGTTTAGGAATAAATGTCACCAAAGAAAATACCTTTGACGGTGCAATATGCCGTATTACTAATGAGGGGAATGCTAATGATATCAGCAGTATACTCAGTAAGATTTTCGGTAGCGGTAATTATTTTGAATATACCAAACATACAGGAAATATGGCGGTTGTTACTGATATCCATGCCACAGACCATATCAATATTACCCATATGCTCACAGGAGCAAATGCCCATATCAGTATTAATTATACAGTGCAGAGCGAAAGTAAACAGTATATCAGAACACTCAAAATTACAGATAATAACAGCCGTATATCACCTGATATTAAATCCAACAAGGATAAAAGTCGGAGTGCCAGTGTGGAAAGCGGTAATTTTGTGGTGAGTTATTATTCTACTGTTCCTTATGAAAAGGGTGTAAAATGGTATTATGTTATCGGCATTTCGATTATTGTGGTCTTTATGCTGACAATGTTTTTCCTCAATATGTTCTACAAGAGAAAATTTTTACCCTTTGATGAAATGCCTGAAAAGAAATTGTCCGAAAAGAAACCGTTCCGTAAAAAAACTTCCCATAAATCAGAAAAGAAAAAAGTACAGACAACCCGTCCACCGGAATCTTTATCTTCCCCCGAAGAAGATGTTCCTTATAATCTTGACGACTTTATCTAGTCGGAGAGTTTCCCTCAATTTTCGTATAAAGATTTCTCAACGAAGTGAGCCATAAAAGTTTTGTCCACTTTTTCAAAAGTGGTAGAGGTCAAGGGGACGAAGTCCCCTTGTGGGATTTTTAAGGGCAAAGCCCTTAAACTCCCCATGAAAATCCAAAATTTGCGTAAGCAAATTTTGACATAAACGGAAAGGAAAATAATATGTATCAATATGTGATTTTTGATTTGGATGGTACGCTTGCCTACACTTTACAGGATTTGGCAGATGCGTTTAATTATGCACTGGAAAAAAATGGATTTTCGCCTTATCCGACAGAAGATTACCGCTGGATGGTAGGGTCAGGAGCAACCAATCTGTTAAAAAAAGCCTCAAAGACTGATGAGGAAAATAGTATTACCGCACTGAAAAGTGACTTTTACCATTATTATGCACTGCACTATACCGACACCTTAGAACCGTATGAGGGTATGGCGGAAATGCTGAAACGGTTACAGAACAGAGGAATAAAAATGGGTGTGCTTTCCAACAAGTCTGACTGTTTTGTCAGTGGAATACTGCACTATTTATATCCCGAAATTCACTTTTCGGCAATGTGGGGAAAAAAAGAAAATTTCCCTGTCAAGCCTGACCCGAAGTCTTTTGAGGCTTTGATGAGGGAAATGGGAGCAGATAAACAACAGAGCGTCTATGTAGGTGACAGTCATGTTGATGTACAGACGGCAAAAAACGGCGGTGTAAAATTTCTGGGTTGTGCATGGGGATTTCGTGGCAAGGAAGAACTGATAAAATCAGGTGTATTGGCGGAAAATATTGCTGACGATACCTGTGCGTTGGAAAAACTGATAGTCGGTGAAGAAATTGAATAAAATCAATTATCAGAAATGGCTTGACAATACCCTTGAACAGATAACCCGACAAAATATCACACCAACATTATTATTGCATAGCTGTTGTGCCCCTTGCAGCAGTTATGTGATAGAGTATCTTTCGCAGTATTTTTCCATTACCGTGTTTTATTACAATCCCAATATTTCTCCCGAAAAGGAATATCAGTACCGTGTTTCTGAACAGAAAAGACTGATTTCTCTTATGCCTGTCAGGAACGAAGTGTCGTTTTTAGAGGGAGAGTATGAACCTATAGCATTTTATCATGTGTGTAAAGGTCTGGAAAAGGAAAAAGAGGGGGGAAAACGCTGTGAACAGTGTTTTCGCTTACGGCTTTCCAAAACGGCAGAAAAAGCAAGAACACTTTCGTTTGATTACTTTACTACAACTTTGACTATCAGTCCTCTCAAAAACGCCGCTTTAATCAACACTATAGGCAAAGAACTTTCTGAAAAATATGGTGTGGCATATCTGTACAGTGATTTCAAGAAAAAAGAGGGGTATAAGCGTTCGATAGTGCTTTCCAAAGAATATCAGCTTTACCGTCAGAATTATTGCGGGTGTATGTTTTCAAAAAGTCAGTGAAGAAAGGAACTTTGATATGAACAGACAGGTCTGTCAGGAATGTACAGCGTATATACAAAACAAAATCGGAGATTTTATTCCCGAAATAGGCATTATCGGAGGTTCAGGACTGGGAAATATGTTTGACGGTGCAGAAATCCGGTATTGTATCGCCTATAAGGATATCCCGCATTTCCCTAAATCGACCGTTGAGGGTCATCAGGGGAGATTTTTATTTCTGGAGTACAAGGGCAGAAAAATCGTGTTCATGCAGGGAAGAATACATTACTATGAGGGATATACCATGCAACAGACGGTAATGCCTGTTTTTGTCATGAAAATGCTGGGAATAAGAATGTTGGTGCTGACAAATGCGTCAGGGGGAATTAATCCCGAATTTGATGCGGGGGATATCATGGTGATTACCGACCATATCAGTTCATTTGTACCGTCACCGCTTGTGGGGGAGAATGATGAATATTTCGGAGAGAGATTTCCCGACATGACAGAGGTTTATGACAAGAAATTGCAGAATAAACTTTGTGAAATTGCCCAAAGGAAGAATATTGCGGTAAAACGGGGTGTATATGTACAGGCAAGCGGGTCTAATTATGAAACGCCTGCTGAAGTGAAAATGTTCCAACGGTTAGGAGCGGACGCTGTAGGAATGAGTACCGCCTGTGAAGCTATGGCAGGGAAATATCTGGGACTGAAAATCTGCGGAATAAGTATTGTGACCAATAAAGCGTGCGGTCTTTGTGACACACCACTTTCTCATACCGAAGTACAGAAAATAGCCGAAACAACGACCGCAAAAGTAACTGTATTATTGAAAGAATTATTATCAGGCATTGAGTTTTTCGATAAGGGGAATGACACAGTTTAAATTATCTGCTTTGGCATAGATGATTTTGGAGAGTTCTTCATCAGGTTCAGTGAGGTCAGGAACCATAACGGTCACACACCCCGCACGGTAAGCGGAAATAACTCCGTTAGGGGAATCTTCAAGAGCCATACAGTGTTCAGGGGACAAATTCAGTTGTCGGGCAGTTTCTATGTAGATATCAGGCTGAGGCTTACCGTTTTTTACCATTGAGGCACTGACAATCTTGTCAAAGTAGTGCAGTACACCTGCCTGTGCGAGATAGTCTTTGGCAACGGGTATAGCGGTAGCGGTAGCAACAGCACATTTCAGATTGTTCTGATGAATGTATTGTAACAGTTCATCAATGCCCTTTTTCTTTTCGACACCGTTTTTAGCGATGTGTTCACGCATATACTGTTTACGCCGTTCCCTTACCGCCATAAAGTCGAAATCTTCTCCGACAAGCTGTTTCATTTTCTTTTCTGCCAGTGGAGCAGGCAGACTGCGGATAGAAAGGATATATTCAGGATTTACCGTAAAGCCCAAATCATCTGCGGCTTTACGGTAAAATATTTGTAGCCATTTTTCGGTATCTAAGATAAGCCCGTCCATATCGAACAGTACACCTTGAATAGATTTCTGTTTCAAATTTCATACTCCTTTTTGTTAAAGGGTCTTGAGTTAAAGTAAAAGTTCAACAAAAACTTTTACTTAGTATTGTCAAAATTTGCATATGCAAATTTTGGATTTTCTTGGGGAGTTTAAGGGCTTTGCCCTTAAAAATCCCACAATGGGCTTTGCCCCTTGACCCCACGAACTTTTTGAAAAAAGTTCGGCAAAAACTTTTATGGCTCACTTCGTTCGGAAATCTTTATCCGAAAATTGGCGGTGAAACCTGAAAGTTTTTTGTCCACTTTTTTTCAAAAAAGTGGGCGGGATTTTAAAGGGCGGCAGCCCTTTAATCGGCTAAAAATTCCAGACAAAATTTGCGTACGCAAATTTTGTTTTGTCTTTGAGGAGTTTAAGGGCTTTGCCCTTAAAAATCCCACAATGGGCGTTGCCCCTTGACCCCACG
>CACYDZ010000118.1 GCA_902773265.1 uncultured Ruminococcus sp. | reverse complement strand
CAAGTTTTATGTCACAGAAAACCGGAGTTAATCCACTTCTGACAATAGCATGTGTTGTAGAGGCAAATGTAAACGGCGTGGTGATTATCTCCCCGCCGTTTGGAAAACACATTGCTTCTATCACATTCTCCAACGCAAGATGACCATTGGTGTATAATGTAACATTAGGCGTATGTAAATATTCCTTTAAGCAATTCTGGAACAACTGATGCTTTTTGCCATTGTTCGTAAGCCATCTGCTGTCCCATAGTTCTTTGATTTCTTCGCAGTATTCCTCAAACGGAGGCATTGAGGATTGGGTAACTAAAATGTTATGATTTTCCATTATGTAAATATTCTAATAGTTCATCTTTTGACATTCCTGAAATACCGATATAATCAAGCGAATAGCGACTCTCTACAAAATAGTTCTTTCTGTGAAATGCTCCGCCTAAAACAATCATAGCATCTATTATCGGGGTCGGAACGCCATACGCTCGTCCTAACTCATGGTATATTTTACAACTTACCGGAATATCTTCCGTAATATATCTATGATGAATGCTATCGGGACCTGTATTACCTTCATCTGAAGGTTGATCAAGCGGAAATATAACGTTATCATTCCCATCCTTGTCTAGCCCCATATACTCCTGGGTAAGAACGCTTCTTCTGGAAAAGAACATGTCATATTTATACCTCGGGCATCCAACATTTAGCGCCTCTGCCAACGCAATTTCTTCATTGTAAAATTGATATTGAACTTCGCATATAGACGGACACAAACCATGAGAGTACATAGAGTATGAATTGGGCTCATTTCCATAAACTAATGACCAATTCTCCATACTGGAGACTCCCAAAACTGACGCAGGCACATGAATAACAGGATTTACATTTGCAAAATCTATGTCAAGAATTGTATCTCCTTTAACAACGCCATCTCCTTGTGTCACACAATCCATTGCAGGTAAATATTTTGAAGCTTCTAGAAACGCATCTGAATCCTTTGCAGGAAATGCAGCTCCACGCAAAGTAATTGCTCTATATTTTACTCCAACATGGGGAAACCTATAATTACCGATTTTTTCTTCTCTGGTTCCATAAGGCGCAGACGCCCATCCTCCCACAATAATATTCTTTTTGCAACCCTTTTCCCGCATCATTTTGCGAAGCAACAGACTTGCAAAATTGTCAGTAAAAATCATAACAACCTGATTATCTTCAAGACAAGGGATTAGTTTTTCAAACATTCCTTCATGTCGCCAAGATGTCGTAGCAACGCAAATAATTCCTGCTCCTTTAACAACAGCAGACATATCACTTGATGCTAAATCCAAAAATGCTTTTCCGGATCTCTCAAAGCCGTCTCTGTTTCTTTGAATACCATCCAATAAAATACCGGTTTTATGCAAATTTGCAATGGATTTTTCTGCAAATTCCTCACTTCCGTATAATCGTACTTCTCTTCCTGCCAGTTTACAATCTGCTGCAATTGTTTTGCCCACTGCCCCGCTTCCTAACACAGCTATTGGCATATCTGCTAAATAATCTAATTTCATACTATCCTCCACAAAAATCAAATATTATTACTTACTCGAGAAATTATCATATCATTTTGATTTGTATCTAATACATGGTAATTATGATAAATACTCTCAATTGTCTCAGAAATACTTGCTTTTTCTTCTCTAGATATGAATATACTAAATTCAGCCACACGTTGTCGGATATCGCCACTATTTGGAATAACGTCCTCTTCATGCAAACGCTGTGAGTAATATACAATATGACTATCATTTTTTAGGTTCATAGGATAATCAATCTTTTGAATTAAACCCGCACGTGCAGAAATATCAAGAATACAAGCTTTTCCTCCACCCAGCAAATAACAGTGTTGTGGATTTCCATAACATATCTTATTATCTCCGGTTAACGAAAAAGCGATAAGAGATTTAACTATATCAAATCCCGTGGCGCGTTTTAGTATCCGTTCATAATCACTCCCAGGCATTCTCAATCCAGGATCATAGTAAAAAACATTCCCCTCCATATCTAAAAAACCTTGTAAAAATACAGGACCATATTTTATTCCCAGTGATCTAATCATGTTTTTTACTTTTTCCATAGAATTTCGTGCAAATTCTTCTGAATAAACGGACGGCAATCTGGTACACATTGCTTGTCTGTCAAGATTGTCCTCTTTTTTTCCTAAAAATCTATCCCCAAATTTCACCAAATATGGTTCGCTATCCACAACAAAAAAAGCATTACTTATATCTTGGTATCCTTCCATGTATTTTTCGCATATTATACGGTTATCTGCCGATTCCTGTTTTGCAAAAGATATAGCATCCATTGCTTGTGGCTTTGTATAACAAATAGTCTGACCTCGCGAACCCCTGCTATCAGTAGGCTTTATCATTATTGGATAAGAAACTGTATTACAATAAACATCTTCTACCATATAGTCTGGTACAACATCGACCTGATGCAGATTACAAAACTTCTTAAACTCAGCTTTGTTTGTCATAATTCTAAATTGTTCTTTTGTTCCATAACATGGCAGATTAAGCCGCTCACAAATCTGTTGATAAGCAATTTGAAGAGGATCTATTCCGACGCTCAATACGCCGTCCACTGAATGAGATTGGCACCATCGGACTATTGAATCAACATCTGTAGCACTATAATCTAATGCTTGAGATGCAATCATCTTTGCCGGTGAATTACTATAATAATCCGTTACTATTGTATAAATTCCCATTTCATTGGCACATTCAACAACTTTCGTATGAATATCTGCACCACCTAATACTAATAAACGTTTTCCATTAAAACACATATTTCAGCTAACCTTTGCTCTAAAACTATTCTATTCTGAACAAAAGTAATCCTCACACTCCCTGATAAAATTATCAATCTGATCCTTACTTCTTTTATTATTCTTGTGATAAAAACCTTTTAAAAACGGTGCTGTAGACAATGAATACTCAATTTCATCTTTATCAAAACCAAAAGCTTCTCCAAAACTATTTTCATTTTGTCTATAATCTTTTCGTTCTTTGCCTTTCTCAGGAACAACCACGGATATGCAACCGCACATAGCCGCAATTTGAGAGTACGCAGTCTGTGTATCATATGAAATACAGTATTCACATTCATTAAAAACTCGTACCTTTTCCTTTTCTGATAAATTATCTACTATAATGCCATCTTTGCAGTCATCCTTATTGACGCGCCATTCTCCTTTGCGCAAAATATAACACTTGCCATGCCTTTCTCCGAAATTATATCGTTTATATTTTTCTAAATCCATGTAAGGCGTATAACATATTCTGCATTCAGGGTTTAATTCCCAATCATTGAAAACCTCACGATAAGAAAAAAACAAGTCATTTTTATCATAACCTACGGTCTTGTCTCCGTCATGCTTATAAAGAGTGTTATGGTACAGCAACCACCTTACAACCTTTTTTGCTTTTAGCGGATTTCCAAACATTCTTTCACTATATACAACAATCGTATCTTTGCTGATAAATGGCGTGTATTTTCTTTTAATCCCTTTCATCGAAACATCAAAAAAACCTTTGAGATGATCCGGCCCAAGGATTTTCTCTAGTATAGTTTTTATTGAAATCTTAATACTATACGCAATCCACTTCATCCAAAATTTCGTTTTGCGTTTCTCAGGATAGTTTAAATCGGCAAAATAAATTATACTCGCGTTTTGCCCTGATTCATTTAGCAGGCGACACAAATTATGCAGAACGATTACACCACCTGCTTGGACTCTATATGAAACAATTACATACTTTTGTTTTTTCATTATACAAAATTTCCTTAATAATTTAGTTTATCTATCGCTCTGCCTATCATGAGCCTTCTGCACCATACATTCTGATAATAGTGTTTCTCAAACACGTGCTGCTTTAATTCACTTTTAGGATTCAAGTGAAAGGTTCTCATCGCCTTGTCAGCGACAGTTTCCAATACAACTATGTGATAAACTGACTCAGCCGCGATTTTCTCAGGTAGAAGGTCCATGTTTTTTTAACGAAATTGCAGAGATAGCCATAATCTCGGTATCTATATTGATTCAAGGTTTCTATAGTATATAATCCTTGCCAATATTGACTTTGTTCGCCTCTTGAACCTCTTGTTCGGTCAACTTTCGAGCACACAAAATATTGCCGCATAAATAATTGGCGTGCATCATGCCGAGTGCAGGATTTGATATACCTGCTTGCAAAAAAGCGGCAGTTTTGACAAAATGTATAACTGCCTATTTCTCAGAAAGGCTCTGTATAGTTCTAAGGGTGTCGCTGAATCGGAGGAGAGCTTCCATTTTCCTTCAACAACCTCATCGGCATGCATATTGACAACCACCGTATCTTCAGCAGTCATTTCACTCATAAGCGATGTTGGAGGACTTCATCACAATGTTGCCTGACGAGTGGTCAATTCTGCTGACATTGCCACATGTATACCATTATAATACAGTTCTAAATTGGTTATGCAAATCTCTTGCTTAAGATATCCAAACAAACTAACTCTACGTGAATCACTCGAAAATACGTCTTAGATCAAAGACAGGAGTGGAGCTTCGTGACAATTTCAAGTTTATCATAGATTATTCTCGGTGTCAAGAATATTTGTTGGTTCTATTATACCATATTCTCTGCGTTGTAAATAGATGTGACCCATTTTGTGTAAAAATAAGAGCAACGATATGGAAGAATGTTTTTGCCCGCCTTTGGAGTGGAGCGTAGCGGAACGGAAAAGGCGGGCAAAAAAAGCGGCTCAGGAAGTGGACAACTCCGTAAAATGTAGGCATATAGAAAAACAGCACCTCCTATGGTAGAATAAAGATACCGTAGGAGGTCATTTTTATGAGCAGAAAACATCGACACATAAGTGAATATGAAACAGAAATTATCAGTATGTATAATCAAGGACTAACACTGAGAGAAATAGGTAATAGACTGGGATTT
>CACYDZ010000117.1 GCA_902773265.1 uncultured Ruminococcus sp. | reverse complement strand
TCATTGTCGATGTATTGAGTTAAATCGATAATTTCCCCACTAGACTGAGATTCAAGAGTAAACACACTGCCTAATTTTCTTTGTATGTAAAAACCACATTGTTTTTCCAGTATATTCACTTCGACAGTGTCATCTGAGTAAATACTGAACAATGCTGTACTGACAGCTTTTGATAAGATGATATCCTGACTAAAAGCATTATTACTT
This sequence comes from uncultured Ruminococcus sp., assembly GCA_902773265.1. Classification (GTDB taxonomy): domain Bacteria; phylum Bacillota; class Clostridia; order Oscillospirales; family Acutalibacteraceae; genus CAG-964. The sequence goes on along the minus strand of CACYDZ010000117.1, from coordinate 2,234 downwards.
ACTGAATATGATCCTACCAATTCTCTTTTTGGCAGAGATGGTTCGGTTTCCTGGCGGTTAGAAAAAGAATAGTCTGAGTTTGTTTCACGATTTGGATAATTATTGGGATAATTCTCCGTACGGTTATCCTGTCTGACTGTATTCTGCCATTCATTTTGTGAAGGATGAGCAGGATTAGGACACCCATTGGAAACAGGAGACATTCCTTTATATGGATAACCGTTGGAGGACATTGACTGATGATACATCTGATTTTGCAATGACATCTGACGACTGTGTTCATGATGTTTTCTGTTTTTCCGTTCTTCCTCTGCTTTGTCCATTTTGTTTTTCAAGTCACTGATAATCCTTTTTATGTTGGTCGTATCGGACGATATGTTTTTAGATGAAAGTATGGTTTCTTCAAGTTTTTCGTGTATATTTTTCAACATCAGCAAAGAAAATATCAGACCAACAGCCAGCAGTACAGCGATGGCAATCAAAATAATAAAGGTGATAGTATTTAGCGATACTGTCATTTCAGACGGCAGATTTTGAAGAGATTGTGTTGCCTGCGTTGTTGTTTGCTGTGTCTGTTCTGTTACAGTTTGCGTTACGGCTTCTGTTACAGCTTCTACAATGCTTTCTGTTCCCTGCAAAGTTTCTTCACCCATTTATCTCACTCCTTGTTGCATTAAATTAAAATAACTGTATGTCAGTAAAAAGGGCAGACAAATCATTTCAAAAAATAACTTTGTGTGAAAGTTTTCACTGCTGACTGCCCTTTTTACTGTTCTTTTTATCTTACACCGTCAGACTTTCATTGAAACAGAGTTGATAACAGTGATGTACTGACAATAATGTCAACAATAGCTGAACAAATCATTTCCTGCTCAACAAAAGGACATGACATTACCAGCTCTTTGTGTTTTGCCTTTACTTGTGCTTTATAGATGTTAAACTGTCCTTTAGCGATATTGGTAATATTTCTGTCCAGTATGCCTACATATTTATCATCAAATCCCGGAACACCTCTCGGTATACCCGTGTTACACCAGCGTGTAAAACAACTTTTGAAGTAATCATAAGTATAGTCGTCCACAAGTCTTTCAAAAGCCTTATCCCGAATGTCCTTATACATTTCTTTATATCTTTGCAGGTTGTTATTGGCATCTTCTTCAAAGATTTCGGTAAGGAATATTTCCTTGTCATTTTCTTTTTTAAGGTCAATCTCTGTCTGTGAAAGAGACGGTGTTGTTCCTTTGATATGAGCCACTTTATTTTCCTGTTTTTTGTAAACCGTATCAGCATAATGAGTAATAATACTTTTCTCATCAATGGGGACAACTTTTTTAGAACGGTTATCCATATTCATATCACCCATGTTACCGTTGGCAAGATATATCATACCGTCAGCTACACTTCTTTTATCGACATCAATGTTTCTTTCAAAGAAGATGTTTCCGCAGAAAGTTGTATTCGGTTCAAATTCACTGTCGCAGGAAATCAGATAATTGATTTCCCGTTTCAGTCTTTCTACAAAACGCCCTGAGAAATTCGCCATGACATTATTCAGTGCTTTGGAACCTTTTCCTACAGGAGCAAAGTTAATGTTCTGATTAACAGGAAAGCCGTCTCTTAATGCACGAAGTATAGCATAAGCATAAGCGGGAATGGCAAAGTTCAGCTTCAGTTCGACAAGCTGTTTAAAGTAAATACTGTAACTGTCGGCTACACCGTCAACTTTAAAGTTGGAACTCGGGTCGTTGAACAACAGGTTCAAGGGAAGAACAAAACCCATTTTTTCATACAGTGTCCCAATACCTGCCTGTTGCTGCATAGAACTGCTGATGACCTTTACCGCATCATTATACATATCTCCCTGTACACCGAACAGTTTGACGAGCTTATCTGCATTACGGTAGTAAACCTTTGCCAATGTTTCATTGGTAATATATTTTGCTGCATAAGGAATGGAAAATGTATACAAGGTGTCATTACCTGTACTGAAACAAAAATCGTGTGTGGAATAACCATAGTCCAATGTACCCAGAGCGTTAATACCACCTTGTGTAAGACCGTTGATTTCTCCCCATTTATAAACCGCTTCACTCTCTGAATAACAGTAGACATTGCCACCATACGGATTATTTTCTGCCAGTGTGGGGGTATAAGGTGGTGCGATAACACCATTGATATCGTTATTGATAGCCAGATAAATGGCAGATTTTATATCTGATGTCACACCTGCATTT
>CACYDZ010000116.1 GCA_902773265.1 uncultured Ruminococcus sp. | reverse complement strand
TGGACAAAAAACTTTTAAGTTTCACCGCCAATTTTCGGATAAAGATTTCCGAACGAAGTGAGCCATAAAAGTTTTTGTCGAACTTTTTTCAAAAAGTTCGTGGGGTTGAGGGGCAAAGCCCCTCATGGGATTTTTAAGGGCAAAGCCCTTAAACTACTGATTGTTTCTGGTAATCAACGCACAAGCCTCCATCGCAGCTACCGCCACAGGACCTGCTGTACTGTAACCATAACCGCCGTTTTCCACAATTACCGCAAAGGCAAGCGGTGCATCCTCATCTTGTGCATAACCTATCATCCATGCGTGAGGTTCTCTTCCTTCGCCGACCTCTGCCGTTCCTGTTTTTGCACAGACTGTCAGACTGGGAAAAAGGTCATCTCCGTAATAGTTGGTAACATCATACCGCATATATTCGTCAAGTTTTTGAGCGATATCACTGCTGATTAAGTTTTTCTGACCGTTGTTGACAATGGACTTGATAGCATTACTTTTAATTTCATCAGGCAGAATTGCCGTTCCGCCGTTGGCAATAGCACCACACATAATCGCCATCTGCATAGGATTGGCTTCTACGGTATACTGTCCTATTCCTGACCATGCCAAATCATTTTTATTGGCTTTGGCTACATTATAGTTTCCTTTGGCGGTGTAAGTACCGTTGATTTCATAGGAAGTATTAAACCCCATTTTTTCGGCGGTACGGGTCATTTTATCTTTGCCCAGCCGTTCGGCAAGTTCGGCGAAAACGATATTACACGATTGTGATAATCCCTCTTTCAAATTCAAATCCCCGTGAATGTGCATACAGGTAACTTCTTTTCCGCCGATTTTCTTTGCACCGTTGCAAGTGAAGATTTCGTTTTCGACATTCGGAATATTTTCTAAAGCACACGCAAGTGTCACAATCTTGAAGGTAGAACCGGGAGCATACCGTCCGGCAAGCACTTTATCCACATAAATTCCATCATATTCACTTTCATTTTCTTCGGTAAGTTCGGGAGGATTCAGCGGGTCATAAGTAGGTGTACTGACACTGCAAAGGACTTCTCCCGTCTTATAATTATAAACCACCACCGCACCGTTATAACCGTCCAGAGCATAATAGGCGGTATTACAGGCATTACTGTCTATGTTCAAGGTAATATCATTACCCTTTCGTAAAGTCTTTGGCAGACCCAGTCCGAAAAAGAAATTATATCCTGTCAGATAAGAACGGTAGGAACTCTGAACAGCTGACGAAATATTCATACTGTCATCACCCACCACATGAAGTGTTGACAGTCGGGTAACTTCGTCATAGTTGTAAAGACGGAGTTTATCTTCTGAATATGCCAGCACATTACCGTTGCGGTCATAAATAATTCCAGCATCTGCCAGTCCGCCATTTCCTGAAAGATGTCCGTTATAGGTATGCTGTATCCATTCACTGGAATTACTCACTATCCGATAGACAAAAAGACCCATTCCAAAAATAACGGCTAATGCAATAATCAATACAAGAATTGTCCTGAAATGAATTTTCGTCATAATAACACTCCTGAATTTGAAAATTATCCTTTTGAGCTATGATAAATTAAAAGTTTTTGGTCAAACTTTTTTCAAAAAGTTAAAGGCATAGCCTTTTTCGGCAGGAAAAATCGCTCGTAGCGATTTTGAGACGGCAGCCCCTTGTGGGATTTTAAAGGGCAACGCCCTTTAACTCCCCATAAAAATCCAAAATTTGCGTAAGCAAATTTTGACAATAATTACTTGTCTGTCAACCGCTCAGGCAGAAAGTTTTTTGTCCGCTTTTTTCAAAGAACAGATACTACTTACTTTTCAGACCGTAGGTGCGTTCGTCTGCCGACTTGATGAACGCCAGCATACACCAGCACGAAATCATACTGGAACCGCCTAAACTGATAAACGGCAGGGTCACGCCCGTAAGCGGTAAAATATCTGTTGCTCCGAATACATTCAGAGCTGTCTGTACCAGCATAAGCCCCGATGCACAGGAAGCCGATATAGAATAAAATGTACTGCGGCTTCTTGTAGAAATAGCTCTGGCGTAAATCACTAACCCGATAATACAGATTACCATACTTATGGCAATGACAATCCCCACTTCTTCAGACAGCAATCCGAACACAAGGTCACTCTCTGAGGCAAAAATATATTTCAGATAACCGTTGCCTACTCCCACTCCGATTACTCCGCCACTGGCAGAATAGGTCAGCACTCTTGCCTGCTGATAGCCTGTAGTATCTGCAAGTTCAAAACATTTTCCCCATGCACTGAAACGGTCAGCAATATACGGCTTGAACGATATAATGAATATTGCTCCCAGTACCGCCGCTACCAAAGCTAAGATAACCGTATGCAAATTTCCGCTACGCATGAACGATATGAACAGAAAGGTACAGAAAAATATCAGTGCCGTACCTAAGTCACTCATCAGTATCAATGCTCCGACACAGATTATCGAAAATCCAATAAACTGTATCAGATTGCTTTTTGTCAGCAGTCTGTCCAGTACAGACGCACTCAGCAAGACATAGATTACTTTGACAAATTCTGACGGCTGTACGGAAATTCCTCCGATACTCAGCCAGTTTGCCGCACCGTTGGTTACTCTTGCAAACAGAATATTTGCTCCCAGCATTCCTACCGCAAGAATATATAACGGTATACGGAATTTTTCTATACGGTCGGGGTCTTCTATCATCTTGATGATAATGCAAAATCCTATCATTCCTATTGCGGTAGCTATGGTCTGCGTGATACTCTGTCGGAATACCTGACGCACCAACATCATGACACCTGTTCCTGTCATGAAAAGTGCCAGTGCTTCAATTTCAAAATTGACCCGTCCCAGTACCTTTCGGGAAAAAGCAAAAAATCCCCAGCTCAATCCCGTAAACAGTCCCCATATCAGAAATGGCTGGAAATCCTGTTTTTCGTCACAAAGACTTGCCTCTGCCGCAAGAAAAAAATGAAATACAGATATCAGCAACAATAATGATGATGTACTGATAGCTTTTTTGTTTGTCGGACGGCTGAAAAACCACGAATTTCGGGAAACAATCACATCGTCTGTCCGTTTGAAAAGATAAGATTTATCTCCGACAGTAATCACATCATCTATCATAACAGGTGTTCGTTCATGTATGCGGGTATGATTGACATATGTACCGTTCTTTGAACCGACATCGTTTACAAACCAACCTTCTTTTCTCCGCAGTAAAACAGCATGGTCACGGGAAACGCTTTCGTCAGTGATACGGATATCGCTGTCACGGTTTCTGCCGATTGAATTTTCCCAGTACAGGACAGGCTTGCTCTCTCCACTAGCGGCATCGACAAGCATAACCAGTGCGTGTTCGTCACGGCGGTGTCTTCTCATCGAACTGAAACACTGAAACACAATAATTATCCCCAGTATGGGTAACAGTATTCTGATAGTAAACAGTGCCAAATCAATAATCGCTCCGAAATACGGTAAGCTGAATAACTCTAAAAATTCCATTAACACACCCTCTTTCCTTTTTATGCTTACATCTTATTCTATTATTTTCCTTATGTCAAGAAACAGGGTGTTAATAATTTGTAATCGGAGATTTTTTGGCAATCGGATTGTTTATCAGCGGTTCAGCGGTGACAATTAAAAGTTTTGTCCACTTTTTCAAAAGTGGTGGGGTTAAGGGGCAAAGCCCCTTAGCAGGATTTTAAAGG
>CACYDZ010000115.1 GCA_902773265.1 uncultured Ruminococcus sp. | reverse complement strand
TTCATCGTCAATTTTGAGTAACTGCTCCATAAGTCCGTAAATTTTTTCCATACTGATTCTCCTTTCTTTGTTGTTTATATAAGATTGTCTCTTATACTATATATATGGGGTCGTATTTCGCCCGACTTAACAGTTTTATTTGTAAACAAATTATGAATAATTATGTTTTTCGGATTATTTTTTTTATGTGAGAAACCTTATATGAGGAATTTCTCAAAGCAAACTCTCTCTGAAATAACAAAAAAACTTTCAACCGTACAGATGAAAATAAATTAGGGAATATCCCTAATTTATTTTTTTTAATTTGTAAAAAATGTAAATCTTTCCTTATTTGATTGAAAAAATATAGTTTTTATGTTAAAATTTTTATAGGTGTTAAAATTTTATTCATTTTAAACAGTAATTTTTTTAAATTTATGCTATAATGAAAACAAAGGAGGGGATATAAAGAAAGTTTTTTTGTAGACCTATAAACCCAATGTCTTAGAAAAAAGGAGGAATTTTTTATGAAAATCACTAAGACAAAACGATTGTTGAGTATACTGCTTACCTTTATGATGATAATATCGGTATGCTCAATCCTGTCCGTGACTTCTGCTTCGGCAGATGATACACCTAATGCCGCTTATATTGTACTTAAACCCACTATCACTACATACAGTGATGCTCTGGATAGTACCAAAACATTTTCAGCTACAGGCAGTGTTGAATCCCGTTCCAGTGATATTGTGTATATCTCTTCTCCCAGCATCGAACAGTTGGAAACCTGTGAACAAGATGCTATAGACCACGGCTATGCGTGGAATCACTGCTACAAAGTTACTTTCAAGGTCTATCCTAAAAGCGGATACAGTATAAGCAATCTGAAGTATATTTATATCAGAGACGGAAAGTGTTCCCATTATGCAGCACTTTCAAAAGGCAGTTCGGATACCGGTTTCTATCAGAACAGCGGTCAGAACTATGTTATTGCCAATATTATTTTTATTCCCTTTGAAGTAATGACTTTTAAAAACAGCCAGATTGAATGGGATCGTTTCTTTGGTCTGGAGAGAGCAAAATATCGTTGTTATTTCAGTTCATCTTCCAGACACCTTATCGGTTATGAAATGGCTACTACATTTCGTGACGATATGACGAGAACTTTTAACGGTTACTATCCTGGTACAGTAGAACCTACAGAAACCGGTTTTTATTATTCTGTACCCCGTTCCAAAAGCTATACAGGAAAATTTGGTTATTACGGTGTTAGTGGTCAGACGGAAGGTACAAAAACTATCCGCAGTGATGCCATCAGACGACGCTTTATTGTTGCCGCTATGACAGAGGAATGTACGGAAGGTTCTTCATTCATTACTAAAATAGCTACCTGTACCTCAACAGGAACAAGTACCACATCCTGTAAAGTGTGCGGAAAAACACTGAAAACCGAAACAATACCGGCATTAGGTCATTCCTATAAGGTAACTTCAAGAACTCCCGCTACCTGTACCTCAGGAACAAAAACGGTCTGGACTTGTAGCCGCTGCTCAGCATCTTATACATCTACTGCCAATGATGCTCTGGGGCATGATTATTCTGTATTGCAGTCAATGACCCCTGCCACCTGTACAACAGGTACAAAGAAAGTCTATAAATGCAGCCGTTGTTCATCAACCAACACGGTTGTTTCCACGGACGCATTAGGACATAATTATGTATACGACAGCGAACGCTCTGTTCCTGCTACTGTATATTCGGAAGGTCAGGAAATTTATCATTGTACACGCTGTGATGTGCATTATGTTGCCGAAAATATCCCTAAAAAGACCGAAGATTCAGGTTTCTTACAGGGTGGCTGTGCTTATCAGTTCGATGCAAATACAGGTACACTCACTATTTCACCTGTATTCGGTAAGACTTCTACAGGTGACTATGTTGTTAATGACGGCTCTTTGCCTTGGAACAACACTACCTATAAGAAAATGATTACCAAACTGGTTATCGGTGACGGTATGACAGAAATAGGCAACAATGTTTTCAGCGGTACGGCTGTTACAGAAGTCACTACTCCCTCTACAATGACAAGAATTGGTCACAGTGCGTTTGCTTACTGTAACAATCTGAAAAGCATTACCGTAAACGGTACAGACTGCGTAATTGATTCTTATGCGTTCGACAGCTGTGAGGGACAGACATTGGATTTTATTACCTTAAACGGTGTAAAATCTGTAGACTTTGATGCTTTCTATGAAGTAGATTCCTATAAGCTCAATCTCGGCAATATCGAAACTATCAATGAAGCTGCATTTGCTCTCAATGAAGCATTGACAGAAGTAACTATTCCTGCAAGCTGTAAAACTCTGGATACCGCATTCGGCGGTTGTGACAGCGTTGAGAAATTTACTGTCCTTAATCCCGAATGTGAGATTATCTCAGAAGACTGGGGTATTCCTTATCTGGCAACTATTTATTGCTATACCAATTCTACCGCTCATCAGTTTGCATTGGACAATAACAGAACATTTGAACTCCTTGACGCTGTACCTGAAGTAGAAAGTGTAGACCTCAATAAACACACTTTGACACTCGGTGTCGGTCAGGCTTATACTTTAAGACCTATCGTAGACCCTGAAAATGCCGAAACAACCTTTACTTGGAAATCCTCTAAAAAGAATATTGCTACCGTAACTTCTAAGGGTAAAGTAACAGGTCGTGCTGTCGGTAAAGCGACTATCACCGTTACTACCGCTAACGGCAAAACCTGTACCTGTACAGTCGTTGTCAAACCTGCTCCTACTTCTATCACACTCAACAAAACGGAAATGACACTCGGTGTCGGTCAGATGTATACCTTACAGACAACTATGACACCCGACAATGCCGCAACCTATCAGCAATGGACTTCCAGCGACAAAACTATCGCTGTCGTCAACGATAAGGGCAGAGTTACCGGTAAAAAGGTCGGTACGGCTACTATCACCGTCAAAACGACTAACGGTCTTACCGCTACTTGTACAGTTACTGTGAAAAAAGCTCCTAC
>CACYDZ010000114.1 GCA_902773265.1 uncultured Ruminococcus sp. | reverse complement strand
TTGATATTATTATAAGTGAAAAAGGCAACCGTATACCGTCCGGGCTTGAGAGCTTTGGCAATACCGCTGGAAGCATTGACAGGCATTCCTAATGAACTTGACGAACAGAAAAACTTCTTGTAAGCACCTGAACCCTTATTCAGATAAGCTGAAAACTGAAATTCTTCTCCGACACCCATTTTCAGATAGTCCTTATTGAGGGAAATACTTCTGGGAGCTTCCAGTACTTTCAGTTTACAGATATAGGTGTCACCGTTTTCCGCATGACAGACAATACTTGCCGAACCTATATGTAAGGCAGTAATCACACCACTTGTATCAACGGTGACAATACTTTGATTAGATGATGTCCACGAATATTGCTTCGTGGAAGAATATCCTTTGAAAGTACATCTGTAACTTTCACCCACACCCAGTTCCGTTACAGTATCGGAAACTTGTACCCCCATAGAGATGACAGGAAGATTTTTTCCGTTTTTTTCAAAGACAACCGCAGCAGGTTCAGTCGGTGTATCTGTTATGGGTTCGATAGCAGCTATAACAGGGTCTGTACCACTGTCCGAAAATGTTTCTGTGGGTTGTTCGGCTGATGTACTTTGTGCAGTAGGCTGAACTGTCGGTGTTTCGGATAAATCGTCATAGGCATATCCACCCGAAACGAATGTTGTCATTGCAAGCAGTATCGTCAGAACCATACTGGCAACACGATGTTTTGTTTTGCGTTTCATGATTTTTGCTAATCTCCTTTGTTTTAATTTTATACGATTTTATTATAATTTGATAACGAAAAGATTGCAAGCATGATAAGGATTTTTACAAATCGTTTACATTCTGAAAAAATCATAATGACTTGACTAAAGATTCTTGATTTACAGCAATAAAGATGGTAAAATAAAATGGTACTCTATTCTACAGACAGGAGAAAACAATATATGGATTCTTACATTGAACAGATTGTCGTGCATGAAAAAAATGCCAAAGATTTTCTTATCAGGCTAGCAGCTGTACTGAGTATTTTTTTCGTATTCGGATTAGGTATTCTGTTCGGCATTATCATCAACTTTTATTTTATTATGGTAGGTATGTTTCTGACGGCATTTGATATTTATTTTTGCTGGTATATATTCACCGGAAGAAATATTGAATATGAATATACTGTCACCAATAACAGTATGCAGATTGACAAGATTATGCACCAACGCCGAAGAAAAGAAATTATTGACACGGATATCAATAAAATTGAAGGTTTCGACCAATGGAAAGACAATCACCTTGATGAAAATAAGTGTCATAGAGTATTTTATCTCGGACATAACGAAAGTGACCGTGAACAATATCGTTTTACCATGCTGGATGACAAGTACGGTAGAATTATGGTAGTTTTTGCTCCTAATGAGAAGACCCTCAAAGCCGTAAAAATGTATCTTAAACCTGAAATAAAAATCGCCCTGAAAAAAAATCAGCAATAAAATACTACGACGAGGATTGACTATGAACATTTTTGAATTTGGACAACTGAGTTTTAATTACCCTTATTCCGAAATGACTATCATTCTTTCAATCGCTGCAAAAGAAGAATATGAAAGTCTTTTGGATTTTGTGTATGATGCGGTGCGTAAATCGTGGTGTTGTTGCGAAACAGACACTTTTACCAAAGAACAGCTTGACAAAATACATCTGAAACCTGCTGCCGAAAATGCCAGAAAACAGATTTCCTCTTTTATTTGTTATATGAACCAGAAAATAGATATCCGTCTGGAAGAAATGCAGAATATCTGTCAGGTATATGAACCACAATGGAACGATGAAGCCTATACATTTGAAAGTAACTACAATTATTTTCTGTTTTTGTGGGAAACATCAGCGTAATGAAAGAATTTTGCCTTTTAAAATCCTGTCAAAATTTGCTTTCGCAAATTTTTGTTTGAGTTTTTAGCCGATTAAAGGGCTGCCGCCCTTTAAAATCCTGCTAAGGGGCTTTGCCCCTTAACCCCACAAGCCTTTGAAAAGGCTTG
>CACYDZ010000113.1 GCA_902773265.1 uncultured Ruminococcus sp. | reverse complement strand
GTTAAAGGGCGTTGCCCTTTAAAATCCCACAAGGGGCTGCCGCCCCTTGACCCTGCCCACTTTTTGAAAAAAGTGGACAAAAACTTTCCGTTGTCATAGCTATAAGTTGGTTTTCTATCATTACGCATTTCAGAAAAAATTTTAAAAAAACTCTTTTCATCTTGTCAGCAGTGTGCTATAATTGTGCGTGGAAAAATCAAGTATAAGGATGTGTACATTTTGTCTATCTCTGTCATATCAAAAATTTTTGCAGAACAGTGGGTGTTCATGGTAATAGCGGCTTTGGGAGTAGCATTGACTTTTGCAATGAAAAAATTCATTCCCAATTTCTATCGGACATTTCTACGAGGTGAACTCATCATCTTTTCTGTGGTATTGATATTGCTGGCATTTCGAGGATATCCTGATTTATTTTTACTGGTGCCGATAATCATTATCTGTTGTGAATTGTTTGGATATGATGTTACGGGAAAAATTGTCGGCGTGTTGTTTATTGACTTTCTGCTGATACAAATAGATTTCCGACTGATTTCCAAAGTAAACGAAACTTTGATGAATATTGTATTTTTTGTATTACAGATAGCGGTAGCGGTCTGTATTGGCATGATAATGGATAATCACCTGAAAAACAAAGCAAAAAATGACAATGAACAGAAACAGATAACAGATGAGCAGACAAAAAATGAAGATGAAATTGATAAAATTGATGAAGTTTCTGTTTCCGCTACAACAAGAACAGAGATATCAGATGATGAAGATTATAAACTCTGAAAAAGAACAAGCTGAATGTGATAAAACATTCAGCTTCTTTTTTTAGAAAACCAACTTATCGCTATGACAACGGAAAGTTTTTGTCCACTTTTTTCAAAAAGTGGCGGATTCCAAAGGCAGAGCCTTTGGGCAGGATTTTAAAGGGCGGCAGCCCTTTAATCGGCTAAAAATTCAAAACAAAATCTGCGTATGCAGATTTTGTTAATTCAGATAATCAGATTTTCTGTAAGTGATTTTTCCTCAGCCTTTTTCTGTTTGTTTTTCTCCCGCAGATTGCGAAAGAAATCAACCATCAATACTCCACAATCTTCCTGTAAAATTCCTTTTACCACATTCACTTTATAAGTAAAAGGATAATCAAAAAGATTTAACACTGTTCCGCAACTGCCTGCACGGATATTATCCGCACCGTAATAGACGGTGGTAATTCTTGCGTTCATAATTGCACCCGTACACATCGGACAAGGTTCTAATGTAACATATAAGTCACAATCCCATAACCGCCAACTGCCCATTTTTTCACAGGCATTATAAATCGCCATTGTTTCTGCATGAAGCATAGCATTCTGTTGTTTATTCCGCTGATTATATCCCTCACCGATAATCTCACCCTCATGAACCACTACTGCCCCGACAGGGACTTCTCCCTCATCGTAAGCCTTTCGGGCAAGGATTAAGGCCTTACGCATAAAATATTCATGATTTATTTCCATAATTTACATCCTATACTTACAGTGAAGCTGTCGTAAGACAGGTAAGCAATGTAATAACGGTAAAGACTATCATCCACGCAGAAGTAAAGACAGCTTTCAGCTGTTGAGAAAATGTCAGTTTAGATTCTTTTTTCTCAAAGATAAACAATTTGTTTCCGTACTTCTTTATCAGCGACATTGCACAAATCAGACCGCCGATAACAAATACTCCGCTTATGGAACCATCAATAATCGTGAATAAAGTATCGCTTTCTATATGGTAAACCATAAACTGAGAAATTACGGCAACGGCATTATTGATAAAATGCAAAATCATGGCAGGAATCATCGAACCTGTTTTCACCGTAAGCCAGCCGAGTACCAGTCCTGTAAGAAAGGTAACGGGGGTCTGAATGAAGTTGGCGTGTGCAAATCCGAAAAGTACCGCAGAAACCGTAATTGCCAATGTATCCCCGTAAAATTTACGGACAGTTCCCAGAACAGCCCCTCTGAATACAAATTCTTCAATGACAGGCGGAACAACGGCAACCGCAGCAAAATACAAAAGATTTCCTGTCAGCCCTTTGACTTCTCCATAATCGGGCATCTTGTTTTCAAATCCGAACAGACTTAAATGAAAATTCATCAGGGCAAGCAGTATATTGAACACAAACACCACACCCATACCTGCAATAACCATTTTTACGGTATCGGCAATATTGGTACGCCTGATAAGGATAACTTCATCAAGCCGTACACGATTGGTTCTGGTAATCATAATGCCGACAAACAGAAAACCTACCAGACACAGAACACCATTAAGCAAATATAAAGTCACAGGGTCAATAATAGACAGAGAACTGCCAAATGGGTCATCGTAAGAATATTTTGATAAATCAATACCACCGTTAAAAATCAGCGGGATTATCAGAACAACAGACAAAACAGAAATAATCACCTGGAATAACACCAACGCCAGACCAATTCTGTTGGACATTTTTTTAACAGTGTCCTTTTCCCGTTGGATTTCCAGTTTCTTATTGTATTCCTCAAAATCAAAGTTGTTCAGATTGGGTACACCGCCATATCCGGCATAAGCAGACACATTGGGATTATACCCCGTATTTCCGTAATGATGATAATTATTCATAAGCAACACCTCTTTACCCTATTATAACATCATTCTGTCTTAAAAATCAACCTGTTTATGCAGATTTACGGTTTGTCTGTAATTTTCAGAAAATTTTGTGGAATAAATATAATGTATAAATATTCATAATTGCTTGATTAAATGGCGATTTGTGTTATAATAAGAAATGTAAATTTTGCACCTTAACATAAGTATAACAATAAAAGGGATGATAAACAATGAAGTCACAACTTTCTCGCAGACAGTCCAGAGAACAAGCCTTTTTGCTTGCTTTTGAAAGGAATTTTCAGGAGGAAACCGTAAAAGACCTCTGTGAAACGGCAATGGAAATCAGAGATTTTGAAATTGATGATTTTGCCATCAATCTTCTGGAACAGATAGAAACCCACGAAGAAGAAATCAATATACTCATAGAAAAGCATGCGAATGGCTGGTCATTGAAAAGGATTTCCAAAGTATCGCTGAGTGTGTTACAGCTTGCCATAAGTGAGTTGAAATATACCGACACATCGCAAGTAAAAGCGGAAAATCCTGTAAGCGTCATTATCAATGAAGCGGTACTCCTTGCCAAGAAATATGCGTCTGATAAAGAATCGGCATTTGTCAATGGTGTACTGGGGTCTGTTGTCCGCAGTAAAGAGTTATGAGCAAGTCATGTTATCTGGCGATTGACACCAGCAACTATACCACATCTACTGCAGTTTATCAGGAAGGTAAAATTATTCACAGTAAAAAATTACTGCCTGTCAAAGAAGGTCAGTTAGGATTACGGCAAAGTGAGGCTGTATTTCATCATACAGTTCAGTTACCGCAAATGATAGAGTTGCTTTCAAAAGAAGTAAATCTGAAAGAACTGAAAGCTGTCGGAGCGTCATTTACCCCAAGAAGTGTAGACGGTTCTTATATGCCGTGTTTCAATGTCGGAAGTGGTCTGGCGAGGTGTATCAGTGCCATACTGGATATACCACTGTACCGTTTTTCTCATCAGCAGGGACATATTGCCGCAGGAATTTATTCTTCAGAACATTTTGAATTGTTTACAGAAAGACATCTTGCTTTTCACATTTCAGGCGGAACTACTGAAGCACTTATTGTTACTCCCGATGATAAAGAGATTATCAGTGCAACGCTTGTCGGAAAAACACTTGACCTCAATGCAGGTCAGTTGATTGACCGTGTGGGAATAATGTTAGGATTGCGGTTTCCATGTGGTAAAGAAATAGAGAGGCTTGCACTTTGTTTTTCAGGAAATATTTCCCAGATAAAACCCACTGTAAAAGATTGCGACTGTTGTTTGTCAGGTGTGCAGAATATTTGTCAGAAGATGTATCAAAGCGGTGTTTCCAAAGAAGAAATTGCCTTTTATGTACTGCGATATATCGAACAGACATTACTGCTTATGACAAAAAATATTTTCAGGCAATACGGAAAAATGCCTGTACTGTTTTCGGGCGGAGTAATGTCCAATAGTATTATCCGAAACAGTCTGACAGAAAAGTTGGGAGCATATTTCGCTGAACCCGAATTTTCCACAGACAATGCAGGTGGTATTGCTGTTCTGACCGCCTTGAAATTTGGAAACTTTGTGAAGTAAACCTTGAAAGTTTTTGTCGAACTTTTTTAAAAAGTTCGTGGGGTCAAGGGGTGAAACCCCGTCTGTGTTTTAAAGGGCGAAGTCCTTTAACGGATGAAATGCAAAACAAAATTTGCGTCAGCAAATTTTGACAATCATGCAATAAAATACTTTAGAGAAAAGAGAAAAACTATGAACTTTAACACATTAATTGAAGAAAATTTACGAAACTATATACCGCCTAAAAATGTTACAGAGCGTAACTTAATTCAGTCTATGGAGTACAGTCTTACTGCTGGCGGAAAAAGGATAAGACCTTTATTGGTACTGGAATTTTGTCAGTTGTGTGGCGGGGCTATTGAAGAAGCCTTACCGCTTGCCTGTGCCGTAGAGATGATACACACCTATTCTTTAATACATGACGATTTGCCGTGTATGGATAATGATGATTACAGACGGGGAAAACCGTCCAATCATAAAGTATTCGGAGAAGATATTGCCTTACTTTCGGGAGATGCTTTACAGTCACTGGCATTTCAGACGGCAACATCAGGGATTACCGCTGAAAATGCTTACCGTGTGGCAAAAGCCGTAAATAATCTTGCTTATTATTGTGGTGCCTGCGGAATGGTCGGCGGTCAGGTAATTGATATCGAACATGAAAATAAAATGGCGGATATTACTATTTTAAGAGAAATGGATATCAAAAAAACAAGTGCTATTATCAAAAGTGCCTGTGAGATGGGGTGTATTATTGCAGGTGCAGACGATACAGCCATAGAAAATGCCGGAATATTCGGCGAAAGTATAGGACTGGCTTTTCAGATACAAGATGATATTCTTGATGTTACGGCAAATCCTGAAACATTCGGTAAACCTGTAGGCAGCGATAAGGAAAATCAAAAATCGACTTATGTTTCCTTGCTGGGTATAGAAAAGTGCAGGACACTGGTAAAAGAACTTACGGTTGTCGCCATAGAAAGTCTTGAAAAGTTTGACGGTGACGCCACAGCTTTAAAAAATCTGGCACTTTCTCTGGCAGAAAGAAACTACTGAATTTATCAGGAGGGGGGAAAACTCTATGGAAAAACCATATCTGGAACACATAAAAGCCCCATCTGATATTTCTGATTTTACCGAACAGCAACTGGAAGAACTTTGTCAGGAAATACGGGAGAATTTGATTACCGTACTCTCTAAAAACGGGGGACATCTTGCTCCTAATCTGGGTACGGTTGAGTTGACGGTTGCACTGGAGAAAGTATTTTCCTCTGTTGACGATTCGATTGTGTGGGATGTAGGACATCAGTGTTATACGCACAAACTGTTGACAGGTCGTGCAGAGAGGTTCGGGTCAATCAGAAAAGAGGGGGGAATATCAGGTTTTCCCAAGCGTGAAGAAAGTCCGTATGACGCTTTCAATGCAGGACATAGCAGTACTTCCATATCAGCAGCATACGGTATTGCAAGAGCAAAAAGTTTACTGGGTAAAAATGGTTATACGATAGCGGTAATCGGTGACGGTGCATTGACAGGCGGTATGGCTTATGAGGGACTTAACAATGCAGGGCGTTTCAAGAAAAATTTTATTGTTGTGTTGAATGACAATAAAATGTCCATTTCAAGGAATGTCGGGTCTATTGCAAGATATCTGAAGAAAGT
>CACYDZ010000112.1 GCA_902773265.1 uncultured Ruminococcus sp. | reverse complement strand
GTTAAAGGGCGTTGCCCTTTAAAATCCCATCAGGGGCGTTGCCCCTGAACCCCACGAACTTTTTGAAAAAAGTTCGACAAAAACTTTTAGTTGTGTAAGCTGATACTTAGCGGAACATTCCGAGCGGAGTGCAACAGATAAGTTTTTTCGGCGTTGATTAGTCAAGAACATAGACGGTTACATCACGGCGACCGAAAACATAACATTCGTCTTCCGTATCGTAGAACACATCGACAAGTACTCTGCCGTCCATCAATGCACCGCCTGTATCAATCGCAGTAGCATAGCCGTAGACCAGACCGTCATCAGATACGATATACAGTTTTGAACCGTAAGGAATGATGTTGGGGTTGACCGCAACACCGCCTACACAAGCCGGATTTCCTGTTGCCGTCAGAGAACCGTAAGGAGCGGTGTAAGCTGTACCCGTTCCCTGATAACAAGCCGTATAGGAAACAGCGTTGCCGTTTTCGTCATAGAACACATTTCCGCCGACATTTTTTGTCGGGAATGAGGAATAATCATTATCACTGTAATCATCAGTTTCAGTATTGTTGTAATTGTAATTATAATCGTCATCATCGTCATGATTTTCTACTGTCTGAACGGTTTCAGATTCAGCAGTTTTCTTAGCTGTTGTTTTGTTTGTTTTCTTTTGGGGAGAAGTTGCCTTTTCGGTAGCAGGTTCAGCGGCGGTTTCTTTCGTACCGACCGTAACCACTTCATTGACTGCCTCTTTGATAACTTCATAACTGACATATTCTGTATCAACTACTGTACCGCTTACCATTGTCTGTCGGACAATATTACGGACTTCACCGTCTGTTCCTTTAGTAGTGACTTTTTTCTTACCTTTTTCCAGTTTATCAGAATAGACCGTTTCACTTTCAAAAGCAATTTTTGCCAAAGAGGTTACTTCTCTGTAACTGACCCTTGTTACCTCGATTTCCATACCGTCTGTGACTTCTTCTTTGACATCACAACTGACAACATCATTTTTACTTAATTTGATATTCAGATAGTCCAAAGCATTTTCTACTGTGCCAACGGGAACTTTTTCCGTTACAGTTTCACCGTCTGCAATAATGTTGACGGTACGATATTCAGTTACTTTGACGGTCATATTTTCTTTAAGCTGTGTTGTCTTATTGGGAATGACAATATGATTTTCGGTAATGGTTACACCGGCATTGTCGACCAGTTCACCGACTGTACCGCCTGTGACACGGTAAGCTGTTTTTGTACCGTTGATATCCGTATATACAGTAAACGCTCTGGCAATATGGATAGTAATTACGCCCTTATTTTCTGTTGTTGTAACTTTATCGTTGCTGTCTACCTTGATATTGGCATTGGCAAGAATTTCTTTGGTATCGGTCGTCATGGTATTGACTGTCACCGTTTCACCGTCAGCATTGATGACTGCCGTCTTATTCAACGCTCCTACGGAGAATGCTGAAGTCAGTAAAATGGCACTCATCAGCAAGGTTACCATACCACGCTGAAAGGCAGATTTTGTTTTATTTCCGTTTGAAGTATCTGTGATAAACATAGATAAATTCTCCTTAATTTTTTTGTCTTTGTCATATGCTCCTGCCTACAAAAAAGACACTTTGGTTAAAATTATGTTACAAACGGTATTATAACGATTTCGTAAGACAAGTCAAATAAAATTAAAGACTGTTTTTTGTATATAATGACGACAAAATTAACTTTATTTCACAAAAATGCCTGATTTTAGTTAGTAAAATTCCCTGATACACGCTTTTTTTCTATGATATAAAATGAATTTTCTGTGCAATCTGTCAAATTTAAGTTACATACACGAAATATCTGTTACAAACTTGTTTTATTTTTTTGTGCAGAATGACTTTCATGATTGATTTTTCTGATTTTTCCACAAACCGCAAAGAATTATTAACAGTGTTTTGTGCGGTATGCTGTATATCAGATTACATTTTTGTCACTTTTTCCGAAATTCTATCGCTTATTTTCTGCCTTGCAATATCAGACAATCTATATTATAATCATTCGGTAAACTGCAATTAAGAGGGATATATTATGACTATCAGAATAATCAACGCTCAGGAAATTACACAGACCGTAAAAAAATTATTTATGGACTGTAACTTTTTTATCGGTACGGATATCACAGACGCTTTGCAGAACGCATGGCAGAATGAACAATCTCCGGTGGGTAAACAGGTACTTTCCCAACTGCTGGAAAATAATGAAATTGCTAAAAATGAACAGCTTCCGCTTTGTCAGGATACAGGAATGGCGGTGTTGTTTGTGGAATACGGTGATAAAGTTGCCGTTGACGGCGGTAACTTTAAAGACGCTGTGGAAGAAGGTGTCCGTCAGGCTTACCGTGACGGCTATCTCAGAAAATCCGTTGTCAGTGACCCCGTTTTCGACAGAATAAATACCAAAGATAATACCCCCGCTGTTATCCATACCGATATTGTTTCAGGCAATACCATCAAATTTACAGTGGGCGGTAAAGGGTTCGGCAGTGAGAATATGTCTGCCATAAAAATGCTTACACCGTCTTATGGAGAACAGGGTGTCATTGATTTTATTCTGGAAACTGTCGAAAAAGCCGGCCCTAATCCCTGTCCGCCAATGGTGGTAGGTGTCGGGATTGGCGGAACTTTTGAACAGTGTGCCTTGCTGGCGAAAAAAGCAACTTTCCGTCCTGTCAACACAAGCAATCCTGACAGCCGTTATGCTCAGATGGAAAATCATCTTCTGGAAGAAATCAATAAAATGGGATTCGGTCCCGCAGGTCTTGGCGGAAATACTACCGCTCTGGGTGTGAACATCGAAACTTATCCTACCCATATCGCCGGAATGCCGGTAGCCGTAAATATCTGCTGTCACTGTGCAAGACACAAGAGTGCAGTCCTTTAAGAGGAGGTTCACATCATGAAAGAAATCACTTTACCTTTGACTGATGAAATTATCAGCACTTTACACGCAGGCGACAGCGTTCTATTGACGGGAACGCTGATAACAGGTCGTGATGCTGCCCACAAACGCCTTTACGAACTGGTTCAGAAAAAAGAAAACCTCCCCGTTGATATCAGCGGAGAAGTTATCTATTATGTAGGTCCTTCACCTGCTAAACCCGGATATACCGTAGGTTCGGCAGGTCCTACATCAAGCTATCGTATGGATAAGTATACACCAACTCTTTTAAATATGGGTCTGAAAGGTATGATTGGAAAAGGAGCAAGAAGTCAGGCGGTGATAGACGCTATGGTGAAAAATCATTGTGTCTACTTTGCCGCTATCGGCGGTGCCGCCGCATTGATTGCCAAAAGTATTCAATCTGAAGAAATTCTTTGCTATGAAGATTTGGGTACGGAGGCTATCCGCCGTTATACCGTAGAAAAATTCCCTTGTATTGTTGTTATCGACAGTATGGGAAACAACCTCTACCAAACAGAACCTTTGAAATATCGTACACGCTGAAAAATTTCCTGAACGAAGTGAGCCGAAAAAGTTTTTGTCAAACTTTTTCGGCTCACTTCGTTCGTTTTTTCTCCCCCCATACGGCTATAAAAAGAAACGACAAATTGTATTTTTGAAAAATACAATTTGTCGTTTCTCTCTTAGAACATTCGTCTATGAAAATATATCAATTATTTTTCTTTGACAACAAATTTTCCTCCGTAATGCGGAAACTCCATGTAAGCGGGGTTGGGGGTCAACTGTCATTATCGGAATGGGGTGGTTGTTGGTCTTTGTCAATCAATTCGGGGCGATATTCTATCAAATCCTGTATGTTACAATCCAGTTCCTGACATAATCGGGAAATGATGTACAAGTCAATACGACTAATATTACCCTTATAATATCCCTGAATAGTCTCAAAACGAAGATTGCATTTTACACAAAGTTTATTTTTAGAATATCCTTTTTCTTTCATAATGTCTGCAAGTTTGAAAACTATTCCGTATTGGTTCGGACGGGCATCTTTTTTCATAAGTACGCAACACCTTTTGTATAACAGACTTACAGAAGTTTCCACATTACTGTATTACAATAACATGAATATCAATTTATTTCATTCTACATCTTAATGTAGAGTATTTTCAATGGTATTATAGTAATATTTTATCCTGTAAAACTCTTTTCAAATATTTATAATATCTTGAAAATATTAGAATTAAAATAGAAATTTCTCGTTGATTACTCCTTCTGCTGAAAGGAAACCCTTTGAAATTTCTTGTTTTTGACTTTGAATATTTTATCTGAGATTTCCAGCGTGTTGAATTTATGGGTAACAAAGATAACGGTCTTGTTATGCAGATGTGTTCTGATATTTTCCAGTAACTGCCATTCTGTTTCCTCGTCCAGTGCGGAAGTAACCTCATCAAAAAGAATAATCGGAGCGTCTTTAATCAACGCTCTGGCTATCGCAATACGCTGTATCTGTCCCTCAGAAAATCCTTTTCCGCTTTCTCCTATATGGGCATTAATTCCATCAGGTAATGTTTCGATAAACTCATAGGCACACGCCATTTTCAACACTTCAATAATTTCTTCATCAGTTGCCTGCGGATTTATCATACGGATATTTTCCGCTATTGTCGTTTCCGTCACAGGATTTCCCTGCGGAACATAGGCAAACAATTCCCTCATTGAAGAACTTACTGCTATCTTGTCACCATCAGCGTTTTCCAGTTCGATTTTCCCCTCACTGCACTGCAAAATTCCCAACAATAAACGGAAAAAAGTTGTCTTTCCCAATCCTGACCCGCCTACAATCGCTACCGTTTCTCCCCTTTCTATCGAAAAGGAAGTATCCTCCAATATATGGATATCAGGGTCATCACTATAACTGAATGTCACATTCTTACAGTGAATACTGATACCGTCTTTTCGGCTGTTTTCGATGAAGGCTTTTTCTTTTGCGGTAGGGATAACTGTTTCGGAGGGAAGATTTTCGATGGTAATAATTCTGGAAGCGGAAGTACCAAGATTAATGGTCAGCGGTATTACCTGTAACAAAGAATTGAACGACCCTGAAAGTGTCAGGGTAATCTGCAAGAACATAACCATTGTTCCATAAGTAATATACCCCTCATGCAAACGGTATATTCCCCATGCGTAGGAAACAAATGTCACAAGCAGCCCTGCCAGTTTCAGTACGACATTCATTTTTACCGAAACTCTGTTATAATCCAGATTTTCTTCTTTAAAAGCATTCTGTTTTTCTGCCAGTTTCTCCCTGACAATATCAGCAATCCCAAAGGCTTTGATATACTGTAAATTGCTGAAAGAATCCGTCTGATAGGCCATCATGTCGGCATTCAGTTCTTTAACTTTGAGGTTATGTTCGTGCATACGGCGTATCATAAATCTTGACATGAATGCTGAAAACGGTGCCGAAATAAAAGCAATCAATGCCATAATGGGGTCATTCGTCATGATAAGAATGAAAGAATAGATAAACTGTGTCAGTACACTGAGTAAATTCGGCCACCACCCGATAACTCCACCCGATATCGCATTGACATCACTGTTCAGTCGGTTAATCAAATCGCCACGACGATATTCCCGCAGACTTTCCCACTGTGCATTGAAAATCGTTCCGTATACATCAAGCTGTAACTCATTCTGAATTTTGATGTAAATTTTAATCCTTATCCTTGAACTCAATGCCGAAAATCCAATATTGCTCAACATCAGCACTACCGCAATAACTGCATAATATATCACACTGGACTTATGTTCCCCTGTGACCGTATCAATGACATATTTCAGACAAAGATTGATGGATAAGCTGAAAATACTCCCGATAACCGAAATCAGTGTGATAATAAAAATTTCTTTCTTATAGGTACGGCTTATCCGCCAGAGCCATTGCAATTCTGCTTTCAGACTGACAAGACTATCCTTTTTTTCTTTGACCATTCCCAAAAACATTCGCATACCTCTTCATTTCGCTTGATTATTTCTGAAAAAACAATTATAATAAATGATATTATCCGTAACAGTCAGGTGAGATAATGAAACAAAAATTTTTACTGCGAGAAATTGACGGGGAATATCTGCTTGTTCCTCTGGGAAACAGCAATCAGCAATTTACTTCCCTTATTACCATGAATGAAACAGGTGCTTTTATCTGGAAACGCCTTGAACAGAACAAAACACCTGAACAGATTGCCACTGATTTATCAAAAGAATATCAGGTTTCTTTCGATAAAGCTAAAACTGATGTCGTTAAATTTATCGCCTATCTTCGTCAGAAATCCGTGTTATAGCGGTAGTCGGGGGCGAAGCCCCCGAACCCCTAATCAGGGGCTTCGCCCCTGAACCCCACAAACTTTTTGAAAAAAGTTTGACAAAAACTTTTTTGGCTCACTTCGTTCGGAAATTCTTATCTAAGTGTTGGCGGTGAAACTTGAAAGTTTTTTGTCCACTTTTTTTCAAAAAAGTGGGCAGGGTTAAGGGGCGGCAGCCCCTTAGCAGGATTTTAAAGGGCGGCAGCCCTTTAATCGGCTAAAATTTCAGACAAAATTTGCATACGCAAATTTTGTTTTGTTTTTGGGGAGTTTAAGGGCTTTGCCCTTAAAAATCCTACAAGGGGTTTCACCCCTTGACCCCACAAACTTTTTGAAAAAAGTTTGACAAAAACTTTTTTGGCTCACTTCGTTCGGATTGTTTATCTGAGGTCTGGCGGTGAAACTTGAAAGTTTTTTGTCCACTTTTTTTCAAAAAAGTGGGCGGGGTTAAGGGGCGGCAGCCCCTTAGCAGGATTTTAAAGGGCGGCAGCCC
>CACYDZ010000111.1 GCA_902773265.1 uncultured Ruminococcus sp. | reverse complement strand
TGGAGCTGGTGGACGGACTCGAACCCCCGACCTGCTGATTACAAATCAGCTGCTCTACCAACTGAGCTACACCAGCTTATTTTTTATCCCTTGCCTTAGTGCTTTATTAATATACCACATTCCCCTTGTTTTGTCAACACTTTTTTTAAAAAATTTTTAGAAATTTGATTTTTATTTTTTACGGTTGCCAAAATACAAATATCTGTTATAATGAGTAATAACATTGTATGATAAATGGGGGAGAAGAATAGTGAAATTATTCAGAAACGGCAATCCGACAGAAGTTTTATCACCCTGCGGAGAATGGGAAAGTTTTCGGACAGCACTACAATTTGGAGCGGACGCAGTGTACTTAGGGGGAAAAGAATTTGGTATGCGGACAGCTTCCAAAAATTTTGACAGTGAGCAAATCAAAGAGTGTGTCAGACAGGCACATTTACAGGGCGTAAAAGTTTATGTTACCTGCAACATCGTTCCCGACAGCAAAGAAATTGTGCGATTGCCTGAACATTTTGCCATGCTGGAGAGTGCAGAAGTTGATGCAGTGATTGTGGCGGATATAGGCGTTATGGATTTGGCTAAAAGGTATGCACCTCATACAGATATACATATGTCAACACAGACTGGAATTATGAATTATCATACTGCCAATGTTCTGTATAATATGGGGGCAAAGAGGGTTGTGCTTGCCAGAGAACTGACTTTTGAAGATATTGCTGAAATCCGTGCAAAAGTTCCGAAAGAATTAGAGATAGAGTGTTTTGTACAAGGAGCAATGTGTGTATCATTCAGTGGCAGGTGTCTGATTTCGGCGTATATGACAGGGCGTGATGCTAATCATGGCGATTGTACACAGCCTTGTCGTTGGAAATACCATCTGTTTGAACAGAACAGAGAGGGGCAATATTTTCCGATAGAAGAGGATAGTGATGGTACATATCTTTACAATTCCAGAGATATGTGCATGATTGACTATATTCCCGAATTGATAGAATGTGGTATCACCAGTCTGAAAATTGAAGGCAGAGCGAAGTCTACTTATTATACTGCTGTAACAACTTACGCTTACCGTAATGCTGTTGACCTTTACTATCAAGACCCGAAAAATTATAGACTGCCTGATTATCTTAAAAATGAGCTGAATAAAATCAGTCACCGCCAATACAGTACAGGATTTTTCTTAGGCAAAGAGCCGGGTCAGGTACACGATAACGGCGGTTATATCAGAGAGTATGATGTGGTAGCGATGTGTGACGGTTATGAAAACGGTATGGCGTATTTAACACAGAAAAACAAATTTCTTGTAGGCGATACACTTGATGTCTTACCGCCTGTTGGCAAATCTTTTACCTTTACCGTAACAGAAATTATCAACCATATTGGCGAAAGTGTAAATTCGGCACCACATGCTATGGAAAAACTGACAGTTCCTTGTGATATTCCTATTCCACAAGGGTCGTTTATCCGTCGAAAGCATAATGGCTGAAAATATTTTCTTTGCACAAGTTTTTACAGCATCTATCAATGAGCAGATTTGAAAAATCGTATGATAAATATTTTAAAGGATGTTGCCTGTCGAAAAAGTAGGGAGAGAGTAAGAGAAAAACGGATAGCGATTAAGCTATCCGTTTTGGGAGAAGTATTTCTATGACGAAAACAAGTTGTTATTTAGATTGTGTTACGGTAAATGTACCGTTAGCTCCCCAGCCGGTTGCCTTAACGACAGTACCGTTTGAAGTGCTGAGGTCAGGTGACTGATTCCACTTATTATTCCAGTTATTTTCGGTTGTACCGCCGTTCATTCTGACAACGATGAAGTTAGTATAACCGTCAGGAATATCCGCTTTGAAAGAACTTCCCGAACCACTCATATTAATCCACTTGTTGTCGGTATCACTTTTCCAGACATACAATACCCATCTTTCTGTACCGGTAGCGATAGCAGAGGGGTCAAGGGAAACCATATTGCCAGGAACAGGAGTAGTAGGAGTAGTAGGAGTAGTAGGTGAAGTAGGATTTTCCACGCCGACAAGTGTACCTATCTTATAGGTGTTGGTGTAGCCGACCAGATATCTCATTACCGCAACGATATCTCCGACAGAAACTTTGTTGTCGCCTGTAACATCAGCACTTTTCAGACTTTTGCCTGTAAGAGTTGTACTGCCGACTACAACTTTCTGCATGAGTACGCAGTCTTTCATATCCACCGTGTTGTCACCGTTAGCATCACCTATCATATAGCTTTCGCCGACAGTGGTAGGTTTTTCTGTAGGTTTTGTTGTAGGCTGAGTAGGCTGAGTAGGTTGAGTAGGATTTTCTGTGGCATTATAGACAACCGCAATACCTGTTTCACCAATCTGACCGCTGATTTGCTTGTTGGATACGGTAAAAGTATTGCCTGTAATCTGGTCTTTGTAAGTACCGTCTTTCATGATGTGAGCGGGAACGCTTACCTGCTGTGAACTTCCGCCGACATTGACAAGTACTACACCATCAGTACCTCTTTCCACATAAGCTACTGAACCGCTGTAAGCGACATATTCATTCTGTCCTGCATATTTGTTATGGAATTTATTGACGGCAATTACCTCGTTACTGAAACACTGTGTAGAATTGACAGTACCGATTTTTGTCGCAAAGCCATTTGTTCTGGCAAAATACAGAGCAGTTGCTTTATTTCTTGCGGCAACCATACCCCATGTTTTATTGATATCAAAGTCGCTGACATCAACGGAGCGTTCATATTCATTCTCACTCTGGTTAGCGTAAGTATCGTGAGATTCTGCCCAGAGGACAGCTTTATCAGGAGATGTACCTTTATGGTAAGAACCGTCTGCCACACCTTGTACATTTTTCTTCTTCATAGAAGTTCTGATACTGTTGCCGACCGTATTTTCGGTAACAGACATATATTTGGTATAGCCTGTAATAGCGGGGCCACCGCCTTCTGTGGTCTGATTGAGTACTTCGCCGTAACAATAAAGATTGACACCTTTTGTTTTGGCATAGGAAGTTGCGTCAGGAATGACATTTGACCAGAATGTATATTCTCCACCCTCATCAGGTACGCTGATATGTTTAGCGGCATCAAAACGAAAACCGTCTACACCTGTATCAATACATTCTCTGAGATAGTTCTTTACATAGGTCTGAATTTTTGAATTTTCGGTATTCAAATCAGGCAAGCCGTTCATTGAACCGTGTGTAATACTGTAACGGTTGCCATAGTTGATTTCTTTGAAACCGTCAGAATGCCAACAGTTGCTGTCATTTCGGATATCATCAGGAATAGAGGGGGATAAGTCATAACCTTTCTGATTGCCCAGATGATTGGCTACCACATCAACAATGACTTTGATACCGTATTTGTCAGCTTCTGTACAAAGTGCCTCCAAATCAGCTTTTGTGCCTAAAGCACTGTAACCGGACTGTGTTTCCAGTGCAAAGGAAGCGGGCTGATAATATACCCACCAACCGTCATTTGCTTTACCTGCGGTAGATTCCTTACAATGCTGTAAGACAGTTGTCTGTACGGCGGTATAACCTGCCTGTGCAATCTGAGGAAGCCTGTCTTTGATGTTGCTGAGTGACCATTCCCATGCGTGCAGAATAACACCGTCCTGAATGTTATCTTTCAGACCGTAAGTATTTGCTGAACTTTCTGTCTGAACAGTAGATGCGTCTGCTGTCTGTTTGTCGTTTACGGTAGCGGTTGTGGTAATTGCTGAAGTTACCCCCATCGCCGAAACCATTGCACAAACAAGCATGACACTCAATGTTTGTTTGCCAATAAAACTTTTCTTGAGAAACATATCTTGTTTCCTCCCTATAAGAATTTCTCATCTTTTATTTTATCATTTTTTCTTTTATTTTCCTATTGCCTTTTTGATAAAATATGTAACGATTTTTTTGTACAATATGTCAAAAGGAATCAACTTTCCCCTGTGAGAAATTGATTTGAGATTTCTTATAGAAAAACAACTTATAGCTGTGACACTTAAAAGTTTTGTCCACTTTTGGGGAAGTGGTAGGGGTCAAGGGGACAAAGTCCCCTTGTGGGATTTTAAAGGGCAAAGCCCTTTAAT
>CACYDZ010000110.1 GCA_902773265.1 uncultured Ruminococcus sp. | reverse complement strand
AGTTTTGTCCACTTTTTCAAAAGTGGTGGGGTCAAGGGGCAAAGCCCCTTGTGGGATTTTAAAGGGCAAAGCCCTTTAATCGGAAAAATGACAATAAAAAAATGCCGAAAAACCGGCATTTTTTTTCAATTATTCACCGATAACTTTTATCAGTACTTTTTTTCGTCTTTTTCCGTCAAGTTCATAATAGAAAATCTGTTCCCATGTACCGAAATCCAACCGTCCTTTGGTAATGGCACATACCACTTCTCTGCCCATAATTGTCCGCTTTAAATGAGCATCTGCATTATCTTCAAAGCCGTTATGAGCATAACGACTGTGAGGAAGTTCAGGAGCAAGTCCTTCAAGCCACACCTCAAAATCTTCATGTAATCCGGGTTCATCGTCATTGATGAATACACTGGAGGTAATATTCATTGCATTGACAAGTACCAGTCCCTCTTTAATACCGCTTTCGTTGATGGCAGACTGCACCTGCATGGTAATATTAACAATCGCCCGTCTTTCGGGAATATTGAAATATAATTCTTTTCTATAAGATTTCATCATATACTCCTTTGATGTTGTCAAAATTTGCTTACGCAAATTTTGTTTGTGGTTTTAGCCGATTAAAGGGCTGCCGCCCTTTAAAATCCTGCTAAGGGGCTGTCGCCCCTTAACCCCGCCAACTTTTTTGAAAAAAAGTTGACAAAAAACTTTTCATTGTCATAGCTATAAGTTATTCTACGGAAACAATGTAATAATAAACGGGCTGTCCGCCATTGACAAGAGAAATTTCCAGATTAGCATATTTGCTTTTGAGATGAGAAAGTACTGTTTCGGCATTTTCTTTGGGAGTATCTGCACCGTAAATCACGGTAACAAAAGTAGTTTCTTTTTTTATCATGTTCTTAATGAGTTTGATAACTGCTTTTTCAGGTGTTTTTTCGGTGAAAGTCAGTTTGCCGTTTTCCAGAGCGATAATATCATTTGCTTTGATTTTAGTTGTGCCGAACTCAGAATCTCTTGCAGCAAAAGTGACCTGTCCGGTAGCTACATCGTTTGCTGCGGAAGTCATGATTTCGATATTACCCTCAACATTCAAATCAGGGTCATAAGAAAGCATGGCGGTCATACCCTGAGGAACTGTTCTGGTCGGAAGAATAATGACATTTCTGTCCTCAACCAGAGGAATAACCTGTTGTGCGGACATGACGATATTTTTATTATTAGGCAATACGATAACATTTTTTGCTCCTGTTGCCAGTACAGCCTGCATGATATTTTCAGTACTGGGGTTCATACTCTGTCCACCATTGACAATGTTGTTGCAGCCTAAATCCCTGAACAGATTGCTGATACCTTCGCCTGCCACTACAGCGACAAATCCGATTTCTTCGGTAGGTTCTGCAAAAGCAAATTCAGAATTAAGTTCATTCTGTTGTGCCTGAATTTCCTGTTGTTTTGCCTTATCGGATTCTGCTTCAGCACGGCGGTGCTGTTCTTTCATGTTTTCCACTTTGACAGTGAGTAACTGACCGTATTCCAGACCGTACTGTAAAGCTACACCTGGTTTTTCGGTATGTACATGGACTTTGATAATATCATCGTCATCTACCACAACAACACAATCCCCGATTTTTTCCAGTACGGTACGCATGACTTTGGATTTGAATTTGACATCATTATTTTTTTCAACAATAAACTCTGTGCAGTAGGTAAAACGGATATCATCATCGAACTGTGCAACAGCGGTGGTATAATTGGTTTCGTCAATAGGGTTCAGTGTAGGTTGTTTTTCGTCTGACTGGACTATTATTCCTCCCTTGATGACCGAAAGCATACCTTCCAGTATGACACAAAGTCCTTTACCGCCTGAATCAACTACTCCTGCTCTCTTCAGAACGGGTAAAAGGTCGGGGGTGGTTTTGAGGGTTGCCTCTGCACAGGAATATAAAGAGGCAAAAGTTTCTTCCAGAGAGTTGCCCTCATCTGCACTCTGTACAGCTTGTTCAGCGGAAATTCTTGCTACGGTAAGAATAGTACCCTCAATGGGCTTAGACACTGCTTCATAAGCAAATTTTACCCCTGTCTGAAATGCCTGTGCCAAATCTACTGCTGTAGCGGTTTCTTTTTCCTCAAATCCTTTGGCGATACCCTTGAACAAAAGTGAGATAATTACCCCTGAATTTCCTCTTGCTCCACGAAGCATCGCTGACGCTACCTGTTTGCTGACATTGGCAATATTTTCATCGTCAGGTGTTTCTTTCAGCGATTTTGCGGCGGCTCCTATGGTCATGGACATATTTGTTCCTGTATCGCCGTCGGGTACAGGAAAAATATTCAGGTCGTCTACTGTACTTTTTTCTTTTGCCATATTGTTGGCAGCGGAAATTACCGCATTTTTAAATACTATACCATTCATTACTTAATTGCTCCTCTTTCATTTTTATCAGACTGCCGGTCTGTTTTTCTATCTGTTCAGAATTATAACATAATCCTGTTTCTGTTTGCAATAGTCAGCGTATTTCTATTGCTTCAATCGAGAAAGTTTTTCCGCTTTTTTCATCAAGCTCCATGAGGACGGCGTTCATTTTACATTCGCCTGTGGCAAGTTCAAAACGCTGAGGAAGTTTTTCTTTGAATTTGCGGATAATGATTTCAGGCTTTACGCCCAGTACGGAATGGATTGTTCCCGTCATACCGACATCCGTAATATAACCTGTGCCGTTGGGAAGAATGGTTGCATCTGCTGTCTGCACATGGGTATGTGTGCCGAACATTGCCGACACTCTGCCGTCAAGATAATAGCCCATTGCTCTTTTTTCACCTGTGGCTTCGGCGTGAAAATCAACAATAATTATGTTTATGTTTTCTTTTTTTGCTTTGGCAATGAATTTATCTGCCGTGTGAAAAGGACACTCTAACGACACTTCCATAAACGCATTTCCCATCAGGTTAATTACGGCAAGACGGTATTTTCCCATATCCAGTATGGTCATACCGTGACCGGGTGTTGTGCTGTCAGGATAGTTGGCAGGTCGTATCAGATATTCATATTCGTCATAGAGGTCGTAGGATTCTTTGCGTCTGAATGCGTGATTTCCTGTGGTTATCACATCGACACCGCTGGCAAATAAAAAATCTATGGTTGATTTTGTAATGCCGTTGCCGTCAGCAGAATTTTCACCGTTGGCAATCACAACATCAATGCCTTTCAGTCGTTTGAGTTTGGGAAGTCTGTCCCTGAGAAAGTTACAGCCTGTCTTTCCGACAACATCACCTATTGCCAAAACTACCATGTTTACCCTACCCCTTTCTTGCTACCATAACAGAATAGCCGTTTGCTGATATCTTTCATGTCATTCCTCACTTTGTTCGGAATGACATGAAAGATTTTTCGTTGCTGTTGCTTCTCAAAATGACACATAAGGCGGTTCACTTTTTCGTTTGCTGATAACAGCATATATACAAGCCTATTATAACAGTAAAACATTTGTTTTTCAATCTTTTTTTCGGCAATGATACCATATTTAATCATAATTTTTCGTCTGATTATTCTGAATATCCATAAAAGTAATTGACAGTCAACGGCTTTCGGGGTAAAATAAAAAAGTACAGTATCAATAATTACCAGCACGATTGAGAGGTGAAGAAAATGGATGCAGGAAGTAGTAAAGGTACAGTCCCTGACCCCTCGTCAGACCATATACGGATAAATCATGCTTTGTGCATCTGTTTTTATCCGATAAACTGACACAGTGGTTTATACTGTTTTTACTCTACTTCTGACACTTATTCTGTGATGACAGAATAACGATTTTCGGATTAGGAGGAACAGTAATCATGGAAGAGAAATTCACCCCTCAGATGATACAGACCATAGAACGCTTACTGGAACAGAAAAAATATGTTTCGATAAGAGATGTGCTGACGACAATGAAAGCGGTAGATATTGCTGCACTCTTTGACGAAACAGACGAAAGCAAAAGACCTTTGTTGTTTCGTATATTGCCCAAAGAACTTGCGGCGGAAACTTTTGTCGAAATGGACGATGATACACAGGAATTACTGATACATGGTTTCAGTGATACGGAGTTAAAAGAAGTTGTCGATGAACTTTATGTGGACGATATGGTTGACATTGTGGAAGAAATGCCTGCCAATGTTGTCAAGAGGATTTTGCTTTCTGCCGACAGCGAAACCCGTAAAGCAATCAATGAAATTCTGAAATATCCCGATGACAGTGCGGGAAGTATCATGACGACAGAATATGTCACTTTGCGTCCTGATATGACCGTCAAGGACGCAATTAAAAGAATACGCCGTACAGGTGTCGATAAGGAAACCATATATACAAGCTATGTCACCGATAATAACCGTACATTAGTGGGATTGCTTTCGATGAAAACTTTGTTGCTTAGTGATGATGATGATGTGGTACAGGATATTATGGAAACCCATGTTATTTCGGTAAAGACATTGGACGACCAGGAAGAAGTTGCCAATTATTTTAAAAAATATGACTTTCTGGCTATGCCAGTTGTGGACAATGAGAGCCGTCTGGTAGGTATTGTCACCGTTGACGATGCGATTGATGT
>CACYDZ010000109.1 GCA_902773265.1 uncultured Ruminococcus sp. | reverse complement strand
GCACTCCCAAAACAACAGGAATGCGAGTGATACAACCTTTTTCATATAATACAAACCAAATCTGTTATACAGATGATGAAATTATTCAGCTTTCAGTTGAACTTCTTTAGCCCATGAAGTTTTTGCATTGTCAACAACTTTAGCCCATTCTGTCTGACCCTGAACATATTTCAGCAAATCAGCACCGAAGTCACTTTTCCATTTTTCGCTGGGGATACCTGCAAATACCCAAGGAACAGAAGTAATACCGTCTTTTTCCATCCAAGCCAGCACTTCTTTAGCCAGAGGGTCAGTAGGTTTTTCGTTGTCGTTGAATGTAGTGAACGGAGCAATAAAGCCGAGTTCATTCACGACTGCTTTTTTACCGTAGTCTGAGGAGAAGAGCCACTCAAGGAAATCAATGGAAGCCTGTTGTTTAGCGGGGTCAGATTCGCTGTTGATAGCGAAATAGTTTTCTGTACCGATACACAAGCCTTGATTTTCTTCACCATCAGCACCTGTATATATAGGAAGATATTTGATATCTGTGTCTTTGACGACATTTCCCTTTGTGGAAGAAATCTGTCCCCAAGCCCAGTTGCCGTTCTGTACCATAGCAACATCGCCGACAGCAAATTCACTCATAGATTCGTCAACGGTCTTTGAACCCAGTTGTTTCTTATCTGTACCTGAATTATCGGTATACAGGTCAAAGATATTCTTATAGTTGTCAGCACCTGAGAATGCCAGTTCTTTTGCGTTGAGGCAGTTTGTCAGAGCGTTTCCGCCTGTATTAAATTCGTAATACAGAGGAACATCAACAAGGTGGGTCTGCCATCTCCAGTCATCACCTGTTTTCAGTGATGTGGAAGCGAATACACCTTTGATACCCAAGTCGCCTTTGAGTTTGGTCATATCTTCAACAACGGCTTTAAGATTATCGAAACTCTTGATTTCGTCCATACTGGTAAATTCGGTAGATTTCTTGTCAGAATTAAAGTACTTGTCCATGATAGCGTTGTTATAGATGATACCGTAACCTTCAACAGCATAAGGAACACCGTAAACACCGTCACCGCTGGTAACAGCAAGGGACTTATCGGAAAGAGAGTCATAAAGTTTTGTGCCTTTCAAATCTGCACAGTAGTCTTTCCAGTTTTCGTAACCGACAGGACCGTTAATCTGGAAGATAGTCGGGGCAGAATCTGCATTAGCCATCTGTGTGGTGAGTGTTTTTTCGTATTCGCCTGAAGCTGCGGTAGTAACCTTTACTTTGATACCTGTCTGTTTTTCATACTCTGCTGCGATAGCCTCATACTTCTGAGAGATTTCAGGTTTGAAGTTCAGGTAATAGATTTCCTTTACGCCACTGGTGTCAACTTTAGAATTGCTGTCGAGTTTACTTGTGCCACCTGCTTTGCCACCGTCCGAACTGTCACAGCCCGAAAGAGCAACCGCTGAAACACTCAGACACAATGCCATAAATATAGCAGTCAGTTTTG
Organism: uncultured Ruminococcus sp.; assembly: GCA_902773265.1. Taxonomy (GTDB): domain Bacteria; phylum Bacillota; class Clostridia; order Oscillospirales; family Acutalibacteraceae; genus CAG-964. Next base: position 1,786 of record CACYDZ010000109.1, on the reverse strand, counting down.
CCAATTTTCTCATAGGATTTTTCGCTCCTTTTCACAAAATAAATTTTTTAAAGACAAATTGGAATATTTGTGTAATATACCTATTATTTTCATTATATTCCAATCTCTTATAGGTTATATTAACACAGATAGCTGTCGATTTCAATAAAAAAGACAAAACTTTTACTCTGATAGCAACAATTTTATGTTTTGAACAAATACACGATATTTTTATAGGCAAAAAGACAGTTTTTTGTACTACACCGTGCCATTGATAAGGTCAGCCAGAGTAATACTTTCCAGATAATCATTGACAACATCATCCAGTTTCTGCCACAACGGTAAAGTCAGACAGTTCGACGAACGGTCACAGACAAAATTTTTGGTTTTGTCCAGACAGGTAACGGGGGCAAGTGTTCCTTCGGCAGTCTGTAAAATTGCCCCTATGGTATAGTATGAGGGTTCATATTTCAGACGATAACCGCCTTTTTTCCCTCTCAGACTTTCCAGAAATCCGGCTTTGTAGAGTGTGGCAACAATACTTTCCAGATATTTCACCGAAATATTCTGTCGTTGTGCAACATCATTTAAAGATAAAAACTGATTGTTGTTGTGCTGGGCAAGGTCTATCATAATTCTTAACGCATAGCGTCCTTTTGTGGATATCATCATAATTGAGGAATACTCCTTTTCCGAAAAATTTTATACTATCATTCTAACACAAAACAGAAAAAAATCAATCATAAATACTTGCAATTCGCTTTTTGGTATGGTAAAATATACAGGCATTTCGCACACCGTTACTTTTCCTGAGGTGCTGTTATACTGCTGGCAGTCGGGTACGGCAGAAAAAAGTACGGTGGAGGATTTTTAACCTTTAAGGAGGAATTTTTAATGGCAGTAGTATCAATGAAACAACTTCTGGAGGCAGGCGTACATTTCGGTCACCAGACAAGAAGATGGAACCCTAAAATGCAGGAATACATTTTCACCGAAAGAAACGGTATCTATATCATCGACCTTCAGAAAACCGTAAGAAAACTGGAAGAGGCTTACAGATTTGTCCGTGACCTTTCTATGGAAGGCAAGAGTGTACTGTTTGTCGGAACAAAAAAACAGGCACAGGATTCTGTCAAGGAAGAAGCTGAAAGAGCAGGAGCATTCTATGTCAACGCAAGATGGCTTGGCGGTATGATGACAAACTTCACCACTATCCAGAGAAGAATTAACAGATTAAAACAACTGCGTGCTATGGAAGCAGACGGCACATTCGATTTACTCCCTAAAAAGGAAGTTATCAAACTCAATCTTGAAATCGAAAAACTGGAAAAATTCATGGGCGGTATCAAAGAAATGAAAGAAATGCCCGGTGCATTGTTCATTGTTGACCCCCGTAAGGAAAGAATTGCCGTTGCTGAAGCAAAGAAACTCGGTATTCCGATAGTCGCTATCGTAGACACCAACTGTGACCCTGATGAAATTGATTATGTTATTCCCGGTAATGATGATGCTATCCGTGCAGTAAAACTGATTGCCGGAGCAATCGCCAATGCTATCATCGAAGGTAATGAGGGCAGAATGGGTGCTGCAGCGGCAGAAACAGCCGAAGAAACTGACGAAACACCCGTAGCAGAAGAAGTTGCGGAATAATTGTATTGTCATCTGAAATAAAAAGTAACTCTCCCCCAAATGACAAAAAAACTTATAGCTATGACAACTAAAAGTTTCGGTCAAGCCTTTTCAAAGGCTTGTGGGGTCAAGGGGCAAAGCCCCTTGTGGGATTTTAAAGGGCAAAGCCCTTTAACTC
>CACYDZ010000108.1 GCA_902773265.1 uncultured Ruminococcus sp. | reverse complement strand
TCATCAAAGAGTGAGGACAGACGGGAAATTTTTGAAGAAGCGTCAGGAATTTCAAGATACCGTTATCGAAAACTGGAAGCGGAGAAGAAATTGCAGTCTACAGAAGAAAATCTTGTCAGGCTGAGAGATATTTTAAAAGAGCTTGATAGCCGTATAGAGCCGTTAAGGGTACAGTCAGAGAAAGCAGAGAAATTCTTACAGTATGCCGAAGAAAAGAAAGGTGTAGAGATTGCTTTATGGTTAGATACGATTAAGCAGTCGGCAAATGTTTTGCGTGAACAGGAAGAGAAGTCGGAAATTGCCAAATCCCAGCACGACAAAGCAGAAAAAGACCTTGAAAATATACGCAGGGAAAGTGAAGAACTGTCCGAAGAAATCAGTCATTTTGAGCAGAGGATTGAAGAAATCAGAAAAGAGATTGCCTTATGTGAAGAACAGAGTGCAAAAGAAAAATCAGATGTTTCCGTATCGGAAAATGATATCGAGCATAATAACGATAATATTGCCCGACTGAAAAAGGAAAAGGAAAGTATAGAAAATTCTTCAAAGACCGTTCAGAAAGAGATTGAAGAAAAGCAGAAAAAGATTGTCGGATATGAAGAAACAATCCGTCAGCTTACGGCGGAGTGTCTGAAAGAAGAAGAAGAACTCAGAACGGTCATGACCGATGCAACGCAGAAGTCGGAACAGTTGCAGACAGTTTCTTTACAGCTTGCCACACTGACCGCAAAATCAGCAGACATCAAAGTATCTGCGATGACAAGTATGTCAGCGGTGACAGAAGCGAAAGAAAGAACAGCCAATCTGAGCAATTCCAAAGTTTCCCGACAGCAGAATATCCGGGAAATTGAGCAACGCTGTCAGGACTATGAAACCATGCTGACCCAATCGACACAGCAGATACAGAAGCTGACCAATATTTTGTCAGGTTGCCGACTGAAATTACAGAACAGGCAAAAATCCCGTGAAGAATTAAAGACCACAGCAGATAAATTCAATCTGGACTATCAGGAAAGATTAAGACGGATAAAAGTTCTGGAAGATTTGGAAAGGAACATGGAGGGATTTTACACCAGTGTAAAAATGGTGATGAAAGAATCCCAGCGTGGCAATTTAAAGGGAATACATGGGCCGGTATCAAGGGTAATCAATGTACCCGAAGAGTATACGGTTGCAATGGAAACAGCATTGGGAAACTCCATGCAGCACATTGTCACAGACAATGAAGAAAGTGCCAAAAATGCCATTCAGTATCTGAAACAGCGTGATGGTGGACGGGCAACCTTTTTACCGCTGACTACTATCAAAGGCAATATACTTAATGAGAGAGGTCTGGAACAATGCAAAGGGTTTGTGGGGATAGCCTCAGAGTTGTGTAGTTGTGATACGATGTATAACGGTATTTTACATTCACTTTTGGGAAGAATTGCCATAGCAGATAATCTTAATCACGCCGTAGAGATTGCCCGAAAATACAGCTATAAATTCCGTATAGTGACAATAGACGGACAGGTTATCAATGCAGGCGGTTCGCTGACAGGTGGTTCACAAGGCAGAAAATCGGGATTACTGTCGAGAGCAGGTGAAATCAAGAAAAACCGTGAAATTGCCGAAACTTTGAAACAAAAATTTGAGCAGTCATCAGCAGACTATCAGCAGTCTGTTAAAGATTGTGCCAAAGCGGAAGCAGAAGTTTTATCCGGCAGTGCAGAACTATCCAAAGTACAGGAAGAAAAAATCAAAATCGAGGCAGAACTGAAAAGCAGCAGAACCGAACGGGAAAACAGGAAAAAATCTCTTGCAGAAATCGAAAACGAGATTTCTGTACTGGACATCAAAATAAAAAGGCAATCAGAAATTCACCGTAATTCTCAAAGAGAACTGGAAAAAATCAATCGTGAGATTGCCAAAATGGAAAAGCAGTCTGAAACGCTTACAGGAACACAAATCCTGTTGACAGAAAAGCGGGAAACAATTTCCAAAAAGATACAGAATATCCGTTTAGAGATAGTCGGTTATGAAAAAGACATTGAAAATATCCACTCTGAAATCAACCTTGTTTTGACTAATGAGAACACCAAAGAACAGCGAAGACAATCCTTAGATAGTCAGATAACAGACTATCAGAATAAAAACGAAACGATAACCGTACATATTCAAAAGATTAATCAGTCCATAGAAAATATTCTCTTACAAATAAAGAATTTGCAGGGAAAGATGGAAAGTGTCAGCGAGCAGAAAAAAGAAACTGAACACACAATCACGCAATTACGGCAAAAGGAAAGGGACAAACTCAACGAGAGAGAGTTATCAGGCAGGGAGTATTCCAGATTAGAGGAGCGGAAACTCAATTTGCGGAAGCAATATGATGATATTATTGCAAAACTTTGGGAGGAATACGAACTCACTCCCAGAGAAGCAGAAAATTATGCAGTAGTTATTGAAAGTGTATCCGCAGCCAAAAGACGGCTGAATGAACTGAAATCCAAAATCAAATCGTTGGGGAATGTCAATGTATCAGCAATAGAAGAGTACAAGGAAGTCAGTGAGCGACATAAATTCATGACAGAACAGGTAGGGGATATTGAAAAATCGAAAAGCGAAATTCTGAAACTTATCAGTGACCTTACCAGACAGATGAAAGAATTGTTTGTGGAAAAGTTCAACAACATCAATGAGCATTTTTCAAAGACCTTTGTAGAATTGTTTGGTGGAGGAAAAGCCCGTTTAGAGCTTACCAATCCTGAAGATGTACTCACCAGCGGAATAGAAATCATAGTTCACCCGCCGGGAAAAATAGTGGTTCACTTAGAGGCACTGTCAGGTGGAGAGAAAGCGTTGGTTGCCATAGCGTTGTATTTTGCCATTATGAAAGTCAGTCCCGCACCGTTTTGCGTAATGGACGAGATAGAGGCAGCCTTAGATGAAATCAATGTAGACCGTTTTGCCCAATATCTGCGTGTCATGAATGACAGAACGCAATTTATTTTAATTACACACAGACGGGGAACAATGGAAGAAGCTGATGTACTTTACGGTGTTACCATGCAGGATAAAGGAATATCGAAACTGTTATCTTTGAGGGTGTCAGAAGTAGCAGAAAAGCTGAATTTAAAATCTTGAGGTATTTTGTATGGAAAGTTCTTACAGGAGCAACATATTTGGCTATGTATCAGAAAAATATAATACCGAACCTGAATATCTTTGGAAGAAATCTCCGCAATATGCAGTATTACGCAATAGTCGGAATGCCAAATGGTATGCGGTTATCATGAATGTTGCCAAAGAAAAATTAGGGCTTGACGGAACAGAAAAAATTGATATCATAAACATACAAAGTGACCCTATTCTGATAGGTTCACTATTGCGGGAGAGCGGTTACTGTAAAGCCTATCACATGAATAAAGACAAATGGGTAACCATTCTTTTAGATGGCACAGTATCATTGGAAGAAATCAAAGAGATGGTAGATATCAGTTATGAAATCACTGATAGAAAGAAATAAAAAGGACGGCGAAATCATGGGATTATTTAAAAAGATAAAAGACGGACTGAAAAAGACAAGAGAATCTGTTGTCAACAAGATAGACAGTATGCTGAAATCATTTACAAAGATTGATGAAGAACTGTTTGAGGAACTGGAAGAACTTTTGATAATGGGAGATGTAGGGGTAAATACGGCCACAAAAATCACGGACGAACTGCGAAAAAGAGTAAAAAAAGAGGGAGTAACCAATCCCGAAGATGTTCTGGGACTGTTACAGGAAATTACAGCGGATATGCTGAGAGGTGGAGAAGAACTTCATATCGATACGAAGCCATCTGTTATATTGGTAATTGGTGTCAACGGAGTAGGTAAAACCACGACAATCGGCAAATTGGCGAACAATCTCAGAAAGCAGGGCAAAAAGGTTATTCTTGCGGCGGCAGACACATTCCGGGCAGCGGCAATCGACCAGCTGGAAATCTGGGGAGAAAGAGCAAGATGTGAAGTTATCAAGCAAAAAGAGGGTTCAGACCCGGCGGCAGTCGTATTTGATGCCATTTCAGCGGCAAAAGCAAGAGGTGCAGATGTCATCATCGCTGACACAGCAGGCAGACTTCACAACAAAAAGCATCTTATGGGAGAACTTGCCAAAATCAGCAGAATTATTGACAGAGAATTACCCAATGCCGACAAGGAATTTTTAATTGTACTTGACGCAACCACAGGGCAGAATGCGGTCAATCAGGCGAAAGCCTTTAAAGATTCCACAGGCATAACAGGTATTGTACTGACCAAACTTGACGGTACAGCCAAAGGCGGTGTAGTGCTTTCCATTAAAGAAGAACTGAATGTACCAGTCAAATATATTGGTGTTGGTGAGCAGATGGACGACTTACAGCCATTTGACGCTGATGATTTTGCTAAAGCACTGTTTACAAGAACTTAAAAAGGAGTGCAGAAGATTTCATGAAAACTTTTATTATTGCCAGTAACAATCCCAAAAAAGTTGAAGAACTCAACAGAATTTTAAATCCTTTAGGAATTGAGGCAAAAACAGCCAAAGAGCTTGGTATATCTCTTGACGAAGTGGAAGAGACAGGGGAAACTTTTATCGAAAATGCAAGACTGAAAGCCAGAGAAACCTACAAACTTACAGGTATGCCCTGTATTGCTGATGATTCAGGGTTGATGGTAGATGCTTTGAACGGCAGACCCGGAGTATACTCAGCAAGATATTCAGGAGAGGGAGCGAATGCGGAAAAGAACAATGCCAAATTACTTCAAGAAATGAAAGATGTTCCCGTAACCCGAAGAACCGCCAAATTTGTCACGGTTATCTGTTGTATACTGGAGGACGGCAAAGAAATCATAGCACATGGTGAATGTGTGGGAAGAATAGGTTACAGACCTGTCGGAGAGAACGGTTTTGGGTATGACCCTCTGTTCATTATTCAAGATGGCAGAACATTCGCACAGCTTAAATCAGACGAAAAAGACAAAATCAGTCACAGAGGAAATGCCATAAGGATACTCAAAAAAGAACTGGAAAAACATTTTGCGGAGGAAAATCAATGCTGACAAGTAAACAGAGAGCCTATCTCAGAGGGATAGCCAATACCTACGAAACCGTACTGATTGTCGGAAAAGGCGGAATTACCGAAAATTTAATCAAGCAGGCTGATGAAACACTGGAAGCCAGAGAACTCATCAAAGGCAGAGTACTGGAAACT
>CACYDZ010000107.1 GCA_902773265.1 uncultured Ruminococcus sp. | reverse complement strand
TTTTGTCCACTTTTTCAAAAGTGGTAGGGGTCAAGGGGACAAAGTCCCCTTGTGGGATTTTAAAGGGCAAAGCCCTTTAATCGGCTGAAAATTCCAAGCAGAATTTGCATATGCAAATTCTGAAACTCATTATTTTACTGTAAGAAAGGAAAACTGTATATGAAATCTTGTCCGAACTGCCACTATACCGTTGAAGATAATTCGGCAACATTCTGTCCGGAATGTGGTGCAACTTTACAGGCAAAGGAAACCAGTGTCCCTGTTGGTACGGTCAATATCAAAAAAGATATTCCACAACAAAATCAACCAAATCATAATGTACCTCCTCAAAACGGCAATATCCCCAATGGAAATATACCTCCTCAAAATGGTAATATTCCTCCTATGCCGAATGGTATGCCCTTGCCGAACAATGGTTACGGGTCTTTTGTTCCCAATGTTCCGCTGATGGTTGACCCCTATGACCATACCGCAGAATTTGACCCCAAAGATATTTCTGACAATAAAGTGATTGCTATGCTTGTCTATCTTATGGGTCTGGTGGGTGTAGTGATTGCCGCACTGACGGGAGCAAACAATTCCCCTTATGTGTCATTCCATATCAGACAGGCATTGAAATTTACAGTGATAGAAATGCTGACAGCTTTCTGTACCCTGTTGCTTTGCTGGACGGTGCTTGTTCCTATTGCAGGCGGAATTTTTTATATTGTATTATTAGTAGTAAAAATTATCTGCTTTTTCAGTGTGTGCAGTAATCAGGCAAAAGAACCCCCGATTATCCGTTCCTTTAAGTTCCTTACCTGATACAGTTTTCTTCATAAGGAGAAACAGTCCTAAATATTTACCAATATCGTTGTGCAGAAATGAAAGACTTGTGATAAATGACAAAAAATGCAAGAGGATAAAATTGAACTTGCATTTTTTGTCTTTTTGTATTACAATATCATTCTGGAGCGAATATATCTTGTCGAAAGGATTTGAATACAATGAATTATCTTTCCATGTCGAAAGACGAAATTGCCGATGAACTTCAACTGATGAAACAAGCCTATCAGACTTATCAGGACAAAAATTTACAGCTGGATATGTCCAGAGGAAAACCCGGCAGTACACAGCTTGATTTGTCGGAGGGATTGTTGACCACTGTTATTTCTAACGATGACTGTAAATCTCTGGCAGGGCTTGACTGTCGGAATTACGGCAGTTTAGAAGGGATTCCCGAAATGCGGAGAATTTTTGCCAGAATACTCGGTGTAGATATGAGTGAAGTTATGGTGGGAGGAAACTCCAGTCTGAATATGATGTTCGATACGATTTCTACCATGATGACCAAAAATATCAACGGCGATACTCCTTGGGAAAGACTGGATAAAATTAAATGGTTATGTCCTTCTCCCGGATACGACAGACACTTTGCCATTACACAGTATTTTGGTTTTGAAATGATTACCATTCCCATGAACAGTGATGGCCCTGATATGGATAAGATTGAAGAACTTGTCAGCACAGATGAGAGTATCAAAGGAATATGGTGTGTGCCGAAATATTCCAATCCACAGGGAATTACTTATTCTGATGAGGTGGTCAGACGCTTTGCAAAACTGAAACCTCTTGCGAAAGATTTCCGTATCATGTGGGATAATGCCTATGTCATTCATGATATCTCCGAAAAAAGTGACCGCCTGCTTAATCTTATGGACGAATGTAAAAAGTGTGGTAATGAAGATTTGCCTATCATGTTTACCTCTACCTCCAAAATCACTTTTCCCGGTGCAGGGGTTGCAGGAATGGCTTGTTCGGAAAAAAATATGAATTTCTTCCGCAAAAAATATTCGGTACAGACTATCGGTTACGATAAAATCAATATGTTGCGTCATGTCAAATTTTTCGGCAGTTATGAGGGTCTTATGGAACATATGCAGAAACATCGTGCTGTTCTTGAACCTCGTTTCAATGCCGTTGTGGATAAACTGGAAACACAACTCGGCGGTTTGGGAATTGCTAAATGGATTAAACCTAACGGCGGGTATTTTGTGAGTGTAGATGTGCTTGAGGGTTGTGCAAAAAGAGTGGAAAAAAAAAAAAAAAATGCAGGTGTTATTCTGACAAATGCAGGGGCAACTTTCCCCTACGGTAAAGACCCTAAAGACAGCAATATCCGTTTGGCTCCTACACTTCCTCCCGTTGAAGAACTCGAAATCGCTATGGATTTGTTCTGTGTGGCGGTAAAACTTGCCGCACTCGAAAAGTTAGCCTGATTTGAAAATGGCTCGCTTCATTCGGATTGTTCATCTCGTTCGGATTGTTTATCCCAAGTTCAGCGGTGACAACTGAAAGTTCGGATTGTTTATCCCAAGTTCAGCGGTGACAATTAAAAGTTTTGTCCACTTTTTCAAAAGTGGTAGGGGTCAAGGGGACAAAGTCCCCTTGTGGGATTTTAAAGGGC
>CACYDZ010000106.1 GCA_902773265.1 uncultured Ruminococcus sp. | reverse complement strand
ATCAGCACCACCATATTGAGAAGAAATAATTTTAGCCAATTTAGGGTTAGGATTTTTGATATTGACAGGGAACTGTAATTTTTTTTCATATTGCCACATAGGTTAATCCTCCTTTTTGAGATTATTTTCCCAAGGCCAAGGGGAAGAAATCCAATTCCATTGATTCTCGTCATCATTCTGAGAGGGGGTAAGAGAACCGAACTGTTGCTGATACTGTTTTTTCAATTTATCAGACTTATCCTGATAGAGAGCCAGTTTATCTAAGATTTCGGTATTATCGGGGTGGGTATTGAGAAAAATCTGCAAATCGGTGACAGCGAAATCGACAGTAGCAATTTTTCTGAGTAATATTTCTCTTGAAGTCATTTTTTATCACCGTACTCTTTAAAAGGTTTGTTCAGAACAGGGAACATTGTTCCCGAAACGAAACCTTGTTCATTGGTATACAATTTGTCATCAAGTTGAAAGGGGACATATGCCATAGCGACAACAGTATTTTTAGGTAACGCTGAAAATTTACGGTTATCCTGTTGTGTCAATGCAAAAAGTTCATCAATCATATTTCTTACAACTCCTTTTTATTTGTCAGATATAGGATTCTGATATTTTCAAGGCTTATCCTATAAGATATAATATGTAAAAACAGGGAACTTGTTCACAATAAAGGCTTTTAAGATTATGACATATTTGTTTTTTAATTTACAACATTATCATTGAAGATTGCAATAATGACATTTTGTTGTTATAATAGGTATGTCTTATTCAAAAGGGAGCGAGGAAGTATTAATGAAGAAGGCAATTTTTATTATATTATTGTTAATAATGATGTTGTTGGCAGGGTGTTCTGACGGTACAGGCGGAAATGTATCGGCGACAGAGAAGCCGACAGTACAGGCAACGCAAAAAAATACAGAAAAAACGACAGGTAAAAACACCACGAAAGCCACAGAAAAAACAAAATCGTTACCGCTGGTCAAAAGTCATCAGAAAGACTATATTTATTTACGCAACACAGGTATTATCGGAGATAAGCTGTATTATTCGAGTGATTATCTTTGGGAGTATTATAATAATAACATTACCTGTGAATTATCGGAAGAAGTGAAAGGTTATGTAGGAAAATTTTTTGTATTAGGCGATGATATTTACTTTACCCCATCCTATTCAGAGGAAAACAAATCGTCCGTACAACTGTGGAAAATCAAGGCAGACGGTACATCGGCAACATTTGTAGCTGATGACCTTGCGGTAAAGATGAACTGTGTTTATGTAGGAGGATATATTTTATACAACTGTTATTCAGAATACTATCAGAGCAATTTAGGACTTATGGCAATCGATGTGGAAACAGGGGAGAAGATTAATTATTCAGGTGTCAGCAATATTCAGTATACTTATAAGGATATGGCTTATTTTCTGGACGGCAATCACATCAAATGTTTCAATCCCAAGACAGGCAAAATAGGGATTGTCCGTAATACAGGAGGAAGTCTGGTTTGTGGTGACAGTCATTATTTGTATTATATTTCGTCGGGCAACGGTCATGGGCTTTTCCGTATTGACCTGAATAATACGAACTATTCTGCCAACGAATTTATCAAGAGTAATGTTTCTACATTCTGTACGGTTATCAATGGAAAAGTGTATTACTATCCGAAGAATACGCAGACAACAAGTCAGATTATGGTATATGATATAGAGAAAGCCAGAGATTTATCGCCGATAAACATTGGCATGACACGAAAAGTCTACCGTTTGTGGAGTGAGAACGGATATCTGTTGTTCAGCGTAAGCAACAGTGACAGCGATTTGAATATGTCAGACTACATTATTAATCCTGAAACCAAGAAAATCAACAGGATAAGCAATTACACAACAGATAATGCTGTTGAGCAGATGACACAGCCATATTATAGTTAATCCGAAGAAAGCAGAAAAAAGAGCAATGAAACGACTTTATATTACCGATTTAGACGGTACATTATTGAATAAAGAAAGCAGAATTTCCGAAAACAGCAAGAACATACTCAACGAACTCATCAGCAGGGGTATATATATCACTTATGCAACAGCTCGTTCATACGCTTCAGCGAAAGTAGTCACCGAAGGAGTTAATTTTCATTTACCGTCAATCATTTACAACGGTACCTTTTTGTATGATAGTTCGCAGAAAGAATTTTTGCAAGGCAACTATTTCACAAAAGAAGAAGTTGCCGAACTTTTATCTGTCAGCCGAAAATTTCAGTTTACGCCATTGTTATACACTTTTGTTGACGGAAAGGAACAGATTCTCTGGAACAGGAATGGAAACCTCAGTGACGGATTTTTATATTATCTGTCCAGAAGAAAGAACGATAAAAGAATGTGTGCAGTAGATACACTGGCGCAGTCTTTTCAGGGAAATATGTTTTATATGACTTTTATTGAGAACCGAGAGGATTTACAGCCGTTGTATGATTTTCTCAAAGAAGAAAATCATTTCAATGTAGTATTTCAGCAGGAGATTTACCGCACAGAATACTGGTGTGAAATCATGCCAAAGACAGCAAATAAAGCTCAGGCAGCAAGATACTTGAAAGACATTCTGCATTGTGACGAACTGGTTGTTTTTGGAGATTCCTTAAACGACATTCCTTTATTTGAGATAGCGGATTATTCTTATGCAGTAGGAAACAGTAACGACAAACTCAAGTGTATTGCGACAGAAGTTATCGGGTATAATGATAAAGACAGTGTAGCATTACAACTGGCAAAACTGGAAAATTTATCTGTCTGAGTGGTTGAGATTATTTTAGCGGTCGGCAATTATAGAAAAAACAACCTGTAACTATAACAATTTTTTTCAAACCTACTTTTTTTGAAAAAAAGTAGGCAAAAAACTTTCAAGGTTTGCTTTACTCAATTTATTCAGCGAACTTTCAGCTATGACAATGAAAAGTTTTTGTCAACTTTTTTCAAAAAGTTGTGGGGTCAAGGGGCAAAGCCCCTTGTCAGGATTTTAAAGGGCGAAGCCCTTTAATCGGCTAAAATTTCAAACAAAATCTGCGTAAGCAGATTTTGACATAATTATCCCGGCAACAAAGAAATATATTTTGTCGGTACAAAGTCCGTCAGCCATACACCGTTATCCGACAAATAAAATACATATCCGTCATTATACATCGCCAACGCTGATACACAAAAAACAACAGGATTTCCATGCCTTGAACCGACTTTCAAAGCAGTGGGAACATCTTGTGATAAATGTACATACAGTCTTTTTCCTTTGTTGATACCTGTCTGGAATATAGAACCGATATTCTTAGTACTTGTACCATGATAAAGTATTTCAGGCGGAGGCAGTTCTCTGAACGGAATCTGTACATCAACCGTATGTCCCTGATTGGCACGGATTTTTGTCTTATCCGCATTAAAGGAATACCGCTGTTTTTCGTCCTGAGCAACAATTTCCTCCAGTATTTCCCTGTTTATAGGATATCTTTTGCTTACCCCTTTAATCAGCTGACCGACATCAGCCCATGCACCGTTTTTTTCAAGCGTAATGCCGATAAGTTCAGGCTTATGCCGTAAAATACAACTGATATATTTACTGATTTTCGTCATGTTCATGGAGGACACCCCTTTTTCTGTCATTTTATTATTCAGATACTTATATCATATCTGTTATTTACCGTTGTGTCAAGGTAAAATTTTCGTTTTCTGTTCCAATAATTCGGTGATAATGAACAATATTGACATCGGAATTTTGGATTGTACAGAAACCTGTGATATGGTAAAATAGAATACAACAGCAGATAAGGAGGAAAAAGATTATGATAAGTTGTCCGTCTTGTGGCGGAAGTTTACGGTTTGATATCGGCAGTCAGAAAATGTTGTGTGACCATTGCGACAGTTATTTTGATGT
>CACYDZ010000105.1 GCA_902773265.1 uncultured Ruminococcus sp. | reverse complement strand
TTACTCAAAATCATCTTCCGTATCCTCATTTTTCTTTCCTGAATGGTGAAAAACATTATCACGCAGTGTCTTGTAAAGTTTGATATCATTGAAGTCGATGGTAGGTTTTTCAGCGTCAGTGATAATATCCGTATCAGGCGACTGTCCGAACTGTTGCAGATGGTTTTTCTCTTTAAGACGCAGGTTTACCATATTGCCGAACAGGACATAAATAATGGCAAATACAGGCACAGCGATAAACATTCCCACAATACTGAAAAGACCACCGCCGATAATGACACTGACCATAATCCAGAACCCTGAAATACCGATGGAATTACCCATAACTTTCGGGCCTATGATATTGCCGTCAAGTTGTTGCAAAGCAAAAATAAACAGACCAAACCACAACGCTTCGATAGGATTGACGATAAGCAGAATTAAAATACTGGGTATCGCCCCGATAAAAGGTCCGAACATAGGGATAACATTCGTAATGCCGACAACCACACTGATAAGCAGAGGGTAGTCAAACTGTAACAAACTCATGCCGACAAAACACAACATACCAATTATCATAGAGTCAATAATTCTGCCGTAAATATATCTGCCGAACATTTTGTTGGAAAGTTCGGCAATCTCAAAGACTTTTGGCAGCATACTGTCAGGCAGATAGGCAACCGCAAGTTTTTTGGTCTGGAACAGCAGTTTGTCTTTACAGCCAAGAAAGTACACAGATGTGACAATACCCATAACAACATTATACAGACTGGCGGTAAATTCCATCGCCGTATCAAAAAGATTGGGGCCGAAAGTATTTGCCATGTTGGTGAAATAGCGTTGCAGTTCTTCGCCTGTGATGATTTTGACAAGGTTATTGACCATTGTAAAAATATCATTATCCTGTTTTAATTGAATGTGAAGCCATCTGTCAGCACTGTCCACAAGCCACTGCTTGAATTTATCCGCATAACTGGAAAAGTTTTCGGCAAGTTTGTTGAAACTGGTTATCAGCTGGGGAATGATGATACCGATTAAGAAAGCGATAATCCCGAAAATAATCACATAGGAAAGAAAGAGAGAAAATGGTTTTCGGAAATTTCTGAAAAATCTGAGTTTGCTTTTCTCCAGATTTCTGAATACTTTTTCTGAGAAAAAGACATAAGGTTTATTTATCAGAAAGGCAATACAGAACCCGATGATAAACGGCATGGCTACTTTGAATACAGTCTGGACAGCTCCCCAGATAATGGCAAAACTGCCGACAATATACTGTATGAGTATGCCAAGAGTGATTAGCAATAATATTTGTCGGAATTTCTTCTTACTCAAAACGGACACTCTCCTTAATAAATGAATAGGACAAAATTTGCTTACGCAAATTTTGATTGAGTTTTTAGCCGATTAAAGGGCTTTGCCCTTTAAAATCCCACAAGGGGTTTCACCCCTTGACCCCACGAACTTTCCCCCAAAAGTTCGACAAAAACTTTTGATTGTCATAGCTGAAAGTCTGATAATCAATCTGAACGAAGTGAACCTTACCCTTAACCTAAAAACTGAATAAAGACATCTGACTGCTTTCGGGAATATCTTTCAATGCACCACATTCTTTCAGCGTTTCAGCAACCGCAGTGGAAATACCCGTTCGGGATTTCAGTTCTTCCACCGAAAGATATTCTCCCTGTTTACCGCCCTCAGCAAGACTGATTGCGGCAGCTTCACCAACACCGCCCAATGAACAGAATGGCAGACGAATACTCTCACCCTCTATAACAAACATTTTAGCTTCTGATTTGTAAATGTCAATAGGTAAAACGGTAATTCCTCTGGCAAGCATTTCGTTGACGATTTGCAGAGTTTCGAGTTCAGCCTTGTCAGTAGCAGTGGCAAGGTTCTGGGACTGTTTGTTTTTGATTTCGCTGATTTTCGTGACAACGGCAGATTTTCCTTTAAGAACGGTCACAGCGTCAAACCCATCACTGCGAACCGTAAAATAAGCGGCATAGTATTCTTTCGGGCGGTGAACCTTATACCAGCCCAACCGTAAAGTAGCTATCATATATGCCGCCGCATGGGCTTTAGGAAACATATATTTGATTTTCATACAGGAATCAATATACCACTGCGGAACATCATGTTCTTTCATCATCTGAAAATGTTCTTCAGTAAGCAATTTTGTAGCGTTACCCTTACGGACAATCTCCATAATTTTAAATGCCATTTTGGGGGGCAGACCCTTATGCAAAAGATAAGTCATGATACTGTCTCTTGTACCGATAACTTCAGAAATCGTACAGGTGCCGTTTCTGATGAGGTCGGCAGCGTTGCCAATCCATACATCAGTACCGTGTGAAAGTCCTGAAACCTGTAACAAATCCGAAAAAGTTTTCGGTTGGGATTCCATCAGCATCTGTCGGACAAACGGTGTACCGACTTCGGGCAAAGAAAATGTACCTGTTTCACAGTCGATATCTTCGGGGCTGATACCAAGAGCTTTCGGTGAGGTGAAAAGAGAGATAACATCAGGGTCACTCATGGAAACTTCCATGACAGGTATTCCTGTAAACAATTCAAGATAATGATAGATTGTCGGCACATCGTGACCAAGTTCATCAAGTTTACAGATGGTATCGTGAATGGAATGGAAATCAAAGTGAGTAGTAATATTGTCGGAATCCTGTTTGTTGGCAGGTCTTTGTACGGGGCAGAAATCATAGACTTCCATACCTCTGGGAACAACAACCATTCCTCCGGGATGCTGACCTGTTGTCCGTTTTACCCCCGTACAGCCTATGGCAAGGCGTTCCATTTCCACTTTGTTGAGGTTTGCAGAAGTTTCTTCCATATATTTTTTGACATAACCAAATGCGGTTTTATCGGCAACAGTAGCGATTGTTCCCGCTTTGAACACATTGTCTTTACCGAAAAGCTCTTCGGTGTAGCGGTGTGAACTGGACTGATATTCACCGCTGAAGTTGAGGTCGATATCAGGTGTTTTGTCACCCTCAAAGCCTAAGAAAGTTTCAAAGGGAATTTCATGACCGTCCTGTAAATACGGTGTACCGCACTTAGGACAGTTTTTATGGGGCAGGTCAAATCCTGAACCGTATTCACCGTGTTCAAAAAACTCACTGTTTTTACATTTCGGACAGATATAGTGGGGG
This sequence comes from uncultured Ruminococcus sp., assembly GCA_902773265.1. GTDB lineage: Bacteria > Bacillota > Clostridia > Oscillospirales > Acutalibacteraceae > CAG-964. The sequence goes on along the minus strand of CACYDZ010000105.1, from coordinate 1,811 downwards.
CATAGCGGATTGACTTCCGAAATACCTGACATGGTGGCAACAAATGATGAACCTACCGAACCTCTTGAACCGACAAGATAACCATGTGCTTCACTGTCGGCAACTAGTTTTTGTGCGGTCATATAGAGTACGGAAAATCCGTATTTGGTAATCGCACCAAGTTCTCTGTCAAGACGCTTTTTGACGATTTCAGGCAAAGGGTCGCCGTATTTTTCCTTTGCTCTTTGCCATGTGATGGTGGTAAGCTGTTCTTCGGCACCGTCAATAAACGGCGGATAAACTCCCGGCGGAATAGGTCTGACCTGTTCTGTCATGTCGGCAATTTTGTTGGGATTTTCCACGACAATTTCATAGGCTTTTTCTTTTCCGAGATAGGCAAACTCCCTGAGCATTTCGGCGGTAGTACGGAAATAGAGAGGAGCTTGATTATCAGCGTCTGAAAACCCTTTTGAAGTCATCAGGATTTTTCGGTAGTCGCTTTCGTGAGGGTCCATAAAATGCACATCACAGGTAGCCACGACAGGTTTACCCAAAGTATCGGCAATTTTAATGATTTTGCGGTTAAAGTCCTGTAAATCCTTTTCGCTCTGTACAGTACCGTTTTCTATCATAAAGCGGTTGTTGTCTATGGGCTGAATTTCCAGATAGTCGTAAAAGGAGGCAATATCCAGAAGTTCATTCCATGATTTGTCATCAACAATCGCACGGAACAGTTCACCCGCTTCACAGGCACTGCCGATAATCAATCCCTCACGGTGCTTTATCAGTTCGGATTTCGGTATACGGGGATTGCGGTAGAAATATTTCATATGTGCCATAGAAATCAGTTTATAGAGGTTTTTAAGACCTGTTCGGTTTTTTACCAGAATAATCTGATGGTAGGCACGCAGTTTATTGGGATTTGCACCTGTGATATTGGTATTGATTTCCTGTAACTGAGTGATATTGTAGTCTGTTTTCAGGCGGTCGATGAAACAGATGAAGATTTTTGCCAGCATTTGAGCATCATCTGTGGCACGGTGATGGTTGAATTTTCCCAGACGCAGATAGTCAGCGATGGTATTCAATTTATAGTCCTTGATATCTCTTAAAATGGATTTGGCAATCGCCAGTGTATCCAGAGAGGTATAATGATAGGGAATGTTGTGACGATTACAGGCATTACGGATAAAAGTGGTGTCAAAGCCGGCGTTGTGGGCAACCAGCACGGCATTTTCTCCGCAGAAATCCAGAAACTGCTGTACGGCAATCTCTTCGTGAGGGGCGTTTTTCACCATATCGTCAGAAATCCCTGTCAGTTCGGTAATTTTTTTGGGAATGGGCATTTGCGGATTGACAAAAGTCGAAAAGCTGTCCAGTATTGCACCGTCTTTGACACGGATTGCTCCGATTTCGGTAATTCTGTCGGTATGGTGATGCAGACCTGTCGTTTCGATATCGAAACAGATATATTCACCTGTAAGTTCACGCTCGGTATCGCCTTTGACCGACGATATCATATCATTGACAAAATAGGCTTCTGTACCGTAAATAATCTTGATTTTTTCAGGGATAGGGTCTTCTCCCTCATCATAGGGTTCAAGACCGTAAAATTTCTTTTGTTTCTTCTCGTTGAAAGCGATACCGTTGATTTTTTCGGCGGTGTTCATGGCTTCGGGGAATGCCTGTGCCACACCGTGGTCGGTAATGGCGATAGCTTTATGTCCCCATTTGTTTGCCCGCCTGACAAGTTCTCCGGCGGGGGTAACGCCGTCCATAGAGGACATATTGGTATGTAAATGGAGTTCCACACGCTTTTTTTCGGCATTGTC
>CACYDZ010000104.1 GCA_902773265.1 uncultured Ruminococcus sp. | reverse complement strand
CGGTTCAGTGTTTGGATTAGGTTCTATCTGAGGAGTAAAATAGGTGGTCTGTTGTTCTGTCGGTTCTTCTGTGGGTTTGTTATTGACAACGGTTTCCTGATTTATTTTTTTCTTGGTGGTGTTTTCTGTCGGTTTCTGAGTAGGCACCTGTGTGGTATTTGCTGTGGATTTTTCACTGGACTTTTCAGTGGATTTTACTGTAGATTTTTCACTGGTGTTTTCTGTGACTTTTTCCGTTGGTTTCAGGGTAGGAAGTTCAGTATATTCCCTGAAATCATAATCAACAAAGTCTATTTTCTTTTCTGTCTGACAAGCTCCTAATGACGATGTTGCCACAAGCAGTAAAATCAATGCCAATAATTTCTTTTTCATAACATACATCCTTTTTTTTCACACAAAATAACTCTCTAAAAAAGCAACTCTATTCTACTACACTGATTCCGAAAATACAAGATTTATTTGTCGGAAATTTTTCTGTCTGATTGGCTGATAAACAAGTCATGATTGCCAAAATTTGCTTATGCAAATTTTGCTTGCGTTTTTAGCCGATTAAAGGGCGTTGCCCTTTAAAATCCCACAAGGGGCGTTGCCCCTTGACCTCACGAACTTTCCCCCAAAAGTTCGACAAAAACTTTTATGACTCACTTCGGTCACGATGACAGAATTAAGTTAATAACATTTACCGTTCCTTGACCCTGCCCCGCTTTTTGAAAAAATGTGTAGGTTTACAGCTGTTTTTCTATAATGACAAATTACACATAGCAAAAATTTTTCAGTCTGCTCTTGTGTAATAAGTCTGTACGATAATATCAAACAACCCTTCCTCGTCCACATGATATTCGGCATATTTTTCACCCATAACAGTTTTACCGGGAATTTTTACCATATCTTCATCTGCTTCAAAATTCTGTCCGACCAACAGTGTTGCCAGATACGAAATAATAGGTACAGTTATATCTGTTCGGCTATGTTCTATGATATCATTATATAAACGGATTGGTGTACCAAGATTACTTCTGGTCATACTCAAAGCGTTATTGACAAAACCATCTATATAACTTTTCTGTCGTTCCATACGCAGATTGTTCTGATTTTCGTCACCTGTAACATCTCTGGCTCTGACATAGGTTTCTGCTTCGTCACCTGTTAAGGTGATAATATCACCTTTTCTGAAAATCGGATTCCACATGGTAAGGTCTTCAATAACAGTAACCGTCACACCTCCCACATCGTCATTCAGTATCGGTATAACATCAAGGTCTACGGTAAAATAAGCATCTACCGTTATTCCGTAAAACAGTCGGCTTATCGAACGCTTCAGGTTCTCGTTACTGGTTTCTTCTCCATCTCCGTAGGCATGGGCAAGACAAATCTGCATTTTCTCTACACCTGTAAAATTTCCTGCCATGTCGCATACATTGACATCAACCATAGTATCTCTCGATAATGCCATTAATTTATATTTGCTCGTGGTAGTATCTATCGCCAACAAAAAAATAGCGTCCGCCTGTCCTGCTGTTCCCAATACCTTTTCACTGTGGTCTTTGGTTTTTTTGTCAATGCCCGAAAACATCAGCGTATAAACCTTGTCATTGAATTTATACCTGTGTCCTTTATAAATGATGTATTCACCGTCTGTTTCTACATTTATCGGCAGTCTGATTTTATCTTCATTCAACAGACTGTTTTTTCCTATCATAATCATACCAATCAGAATGACAGCAATCCCCACAAGTAATACAGCTATCGTAATTCCTGTATTGCGGAAAATAATAAAGGCTTTGCTTCTTTTCTTTTTGGGGTGCAGTTTCTCTTCCTGTTCTTTTCTCTTCTTACGCTGGGAAACTCGTCTGTATTTCGCTACGGGTACACCTTCATCATCAGGATTGACCGAAAAATCATATTTTCCGTAATGAACTTCGTATTCATGTTCGCTTTTGTGGTTGCTGTGGCTACTGTGACTGCTGTGACTGCTGTGATGGTGGTGATGAGAAGATGAACTGCCTTTTTTTCTGTGCAGACGACCGTATACCCCTTTTTCCTCTGATTTTGAACTTTTGGAGGAATGGTGACGGTGATAGTGATGATGGTGATGAGAATGAGCTGTTTCTGTTGTTTCTTTACCACTATTCTGCGGGTTCATCTTTTATCAACACTCCCTGTACCAAATATCGTAATGAACCTGAACTGCCTAAACAGGTACTTAATGTGATAATTCTGTCAGATGTCGTGACATCTATATTTCTGGAATTATAGCCTATCGCTGAATTGACAGGTTTTCTGGCATAGTCAAGATATTCTTTCCATACTTTGTCATCTTCGTAATTAAAAGAACTGAGTAAGTGTCTGTCATCATAAGCATAGGCAGAAAAAATTTCATAAGTCAGTGTTCTTTCGGGCGTATAAATATAGATATACGGGTTTTTGTCAAAAAAGGACTTGTCCTGAAATTCATGCAGACCTCTGAACATGGAACCATTCTGCATATTGTGTCCATATAGTACTGTATTGCGGTCGGAAAAGTCTTGTCGGTTCGCTTTTTCGGTGTAGATACAACCCGCAAAAGCACTCTCTTTATACATATTGTGTTGTAAATAATAGGTGTCGTCATCACCAAGATATTGGGCAACGGGATAATCTATCATCGTATTGGGAACTTTTATCCATGCGTACAAATCCTTGTTGATTTTCCAAAGTTCGGTAAAATTAATCCCGTTGTTCTTTTTGACGGTTTCAGGGGCAATATTGTCAAGCGGAGCATCAGGACTGTCATTATCACTGGGATTTCCTGTATAGGTAATCTGTGATGATGTCGTGACCTTCTTTTTCAGGTCATCATACTCATTTCCGCTTGTGTACATCTTATAGAAATAGATGCATACTGCTACAAGTCCTATCAGTACAAGCGTCAATGAAATGACAAAGATTATTTCCCATTTTCTGCTTCTTTCTTCCATAAAACTCTCCTTGTATAAATAAGATACAATAAAACCACGCTCAAAGCGTGGCTCATTGCATGATGCTCGTCATTTTTGTTCTTTCATTTTCTTTCCTGAGTATACAGCAATACCACCGCACATCATGATACCTGCAACAGTCAGAATAGCATAGCTGTCGGAATAGCCTGTTTTTGGTGACATATCCACAACGGTTACACCACCGCCACCGCCGGTATAAATTACACCGCCATAGCCACCATAGCCACCATAACCACCATAACCACCGAAATAACCATATTCATAGTCATAACCGCCTCTTCTGGGCCATCTCCGACAACATTTAGGATAAGTCGGACAAGTGGAAGTTTCCGTTCCTCCTGTGGGAATTTCGGGACTGTATGCTGCCGAAACAGTAAATAGACTTACCGTCATCATTATGGCAAACAACAGAACTACTGCTACCTTTTTCAACATCATCTGCCTCCTTTACTGATATCAACAAAAAATAATATACTTCTGCCAACACTCTTTATAAAGTATATCATCTGCATTCCGTTTTGTAAAGAGTTTCGCCAAACTTTTTTTGCTTTCGGTAATTTCGTCTTCTGCCATGTCTTTAAGAGCAAAACCCTTAAACTCATCAATTTATTCAATATTGTACTTTACATTATTTCTTAAATATAGTATACTATTTGACAGGGAGTTTTCTCTTTTCCCTGCCAATGAATTTATTTATTTTTTGGAAAGGATTTTTAACAATGACACCTAAATATAAAAGAATTTTGCTGAAATTAAGCGGAGAATCACTGGCTGGCAATCTTAAACACGGTATAGATTTTGATACCGTTCTTTCTTTCTGTGAGCCGATTAAAAAACTGGTCGATATGGGTGTGGAAGTTGCGATTGTTGTCGGAGGCGGTAATTTCTGGAGAGGTCGTTCCAGTGGCAGCATGGACAGAACAAGAGCTGACCATATGGGTATGCTGGCAACGGCTATCAATGCTTTGGGGATTGCGGATGCTTTGGAACAGTTAGATGTGGTTGTCAGAGTACAGACGGGAATTACTATGCAACAGGTTGCCGAACCCTATATCAGAAACCGTGCCGTAAGACATCTGGAAAAAGGCAGAGTTGTCATATTCGGCGGAGGTACGGGTAATCCTTTCTTCTCTACCGATACCGCTGCCGCTTTGAGAGCCGCTGAAATCGAAGCTGATGTTATTCTGAAAGCAACTATGGTTGACGGTATCTATGACAGTGACCCCAAAATCAATAAGAATGCCGTGAAGTTTGATGAGGTTTCTTATCTGGATATTCTCAATAAGGGACTTAATGTCATGGATACTACCGCCGCAACATTATGTCATGATAATCGTATACCTATTCTGGTGTTCAGTATCGAAAATCCTGACAATATCATTTCAGCTGTATGCGGTGAGAAAGTCGGTACTCTGGTTACACAGGCTTGATATACTGAGTATTTTTTTATAAAGGAGATGTTTTCCTATGAAAACTGTATTGAAAAAAACAGAAGAAAGAATGAACAAGAGAATTGACCACCTTAACAGCGATTTCGCTACCATAAGAGCAGGAAGAGCAAATCCCTCTGTTCTGGATAAGGTGAGCGTGGATTATTACGGTGTACCTACTCCTGTTAATCAGCTTGCTGCCGTTTCTGTTCCCGAAGCAAGAACTTTACTTATTCAGCCATGGGATATGTCCACTTTACGGGCTATCGAAAAGGCTATCCAGAAATCAGATATCGGTATCAATCCGCAGAATGACGGTAAAACTATCCGTATGGTATTTCCGCCACTCACCGAGGAAAGAAGAAAATTGCTGGTTAAAGATGTCAAAGAAATGGCAGAAGCAGGTAAAGTCGGTATCAGAAATATCAGGCGTGAAACTGTGGATAAGTTCAAGGCAATGAAAAAAAGCGGTGAACTTACTGAAGATGACCTCAAACAGGCTGAAAAGAAAACACAGGATTTGACGGATAAGTTCATTAAAGAAATTGATGTTCTGGCTGAAAAAAAACAGAAAGAAATTATGTCAATCTGAACGGACGGTAAAAATCTATGCCTATGCTACCATTTTTTAAAAATAAAGAAAATACTAACAGGGAAATTACTTTGGCAGATGTACAGTTGCCTGAACATATCGGCTTTATCATGGACGGCAACGGCAGATGGGCAAAAAAAAGAAATCTTCCCAGAAGTGCAGGTCACAGTGCAGGAGCAAAGACTTTCCGTAAAATCGTCAAGTATTGCGACCGTATCGGCATTAAGTATGTGACCGTATATGCCTTTTCTACCGAAAACTGGAAACGACCTGAAGATGAAGTCAGGTCGTTGATGAGATTGTTCAAATCCTATCTGGAAGAGGCTATCAGCGATTTTAAAGATGAAGATATCGTAGTAAGATTTATCGGCGATACTACCGCATTTTCCAAAGACTTGCAGAACCTGATTGAGGAAAATGAAAGAGAATCGGCTGACCGTAAAGGTATGGTGCTGAATATTGCTATGAATTATGGCAGTCGTGACGAAATTGTCAGAGCAATGAAGATTATTGCCCGACAGGTCAAAGACGGAACGATAAATCCTGAAGATATTTCGGAAGAGATGATTTCACAGAACCTCTATACCGCAGGACAGCCTGACCCTGATTTGGTTATCCGTCCCAGTGGTGAATACAGAATTTCCAATTTCTTACTCTGGCAATCCGCTTATACGGAATATATCATCTTGGACGAGGTGCTTTGGCCTGATTTTACGGAAAAAATGGTCGATGAGTGTATCATCGAATACGCTAAAAGAAACAGACGCTTTGGCGGAGTATAAAACACCAATGTCATTAACTTAATTCTGCCATCGTGACCGAAGTGAGCCATAAAAGTTTTTGTCGAACTTTTTTCAAAAAGTTCGTGGGGTCAAGGGGCAACGCCCCTTGTGGGATTTTAAAGGG
>CACYDZ010000103.1 GCA_902773265.1 uncultured Ruminococcus sp. | reverse complement strand
TGACGGAACAGATTATTTTCTGGAAATTCTGGATAAATATACGGTCATGCCCGATTACGAGGAAGCCTTTGCAGGAAAAGTATTCAAAGTCACACAGGATAAACAGGGAAACCGTCTGACATTTGTCAAGATAACGGGCGGTGAACTCAATGTTAAAGATATTCTCCCCAGCGAAAAAAACAGCAATGCGGAAAAGGTCAATCAGATACGAATTTATTCAGGGGAAAAATTCAGGACTGTCGACACCGCCGAAAGCGGTACGGTATGTGCTTTGACGGGTGTCACTTTCACACAATGCGGAGATACTTTTGGAGCGGAAAAAACAACTCTCATGCCTCTGCTTCAGAATGTACTGACTTATACCGTCATTCTCCCTGAAAATAAAGATGTCCGCACCGTTTTGCAGGATTTGAAATTACTGGAAGAACAAGACCCACAACTCAATATTCTGTTCAACCAACAAACCAATACCATAGAAATCCATCTTATGGGCGAAATACAACAGGATATTATCCGCAACATGGTCAGAAAGCGTTTTGGCTATGAGATAAGTTTCGGCAAGGGGAATGTTCTCTATAAAGAAACTATCGCCGATACGGTAGAGGGTGTCGGTCATTTTGAACCTTTACGGCATTATGCAGAAGTCCATCTGCTTTTGGAACCCTCACCGAGAGGGAGCGGTATTACTTTAAAAAATGACTGCACGGAAGATGTTCTGGCAAAAAACTGGCAAAGGCTGATAATGACCCATCTTTCTGAAAAGATTTATACAGGTGTACTGACAAATTCACCGCTTACAGATATGACCGTAACATTGGTATCGGGAAAAGCACATACCAAACACACCGAAGGCGGTGACTTTCGGCAGGCAACTTACAGGGCGGTCAGACAAGGACTTATGCAGGCGGAAAATATTCTGCTTGAACCTGTATATGAATACCGTCTGGAAATTCCCACCGAAAACACGGGCAAAGCCATGTCAGATATACAGTTCATGCACGGAACATTCACCATTGGTGAAAGCAATAACGGTTATACCGTTCTGACGGGAAATGTTCCCGTTGCCACCATGAACGAATACCATAAAGAAGTAACCCGTTATACGCACGGTAAAGGCAGACTGACTTGTTTTCTGAAAGGTTATGAACCTTGTCATAATTCACAGGAAGTGATTGAACAGATTGCCTATGACAGCGAAAACGATGTTCTAAATCCCTGCGATTCGGTATTCTGTTCGCACGGTGCAGGACATATCGTAAAATGGAATGAAGTCTTTGACTATATGCACCTGCCGAGTATACTGAACAACAATAAAACCAATACCGCTGTCAATACCACTGCAATTTCTTCAAAATCTCAGAAACGACCCTCTGATATCTTTGAACAGGATAAGGAACTGATGGCAATTTTTGAACGGACTTACGGTACTGTCAAAAAAGATAAACGCTCTTCTTTTCAGCCGACACGGGAAATCATCGCCAAAGAAAAAACAGCCTCTGCTGTTTCAAAACCGCAGAAGCCGAAATATAACGGTAAAGAGTATCTGCTTGTAGACGGCTATAATGTGATTTTCTCATGGGAAAAACTGAAAAAAATCGCTGAAGACAGTCTCGATACCGCACGAAATACACTTATCCGTATTTTATGTAACTATCAGGGCTACAGACAGTGTGAACTTATTCTTGTTTTTGATGCCTATAAGGTCAAGGGCAATACACGAACTGTTGAGAAAATCAATAATATCAGTATTGTCTATACCAAAGAAGCTGAAACGGCTGACGCATATATCGAAAAAGTCACTCACGAAATCGCCGGAAATAACCGTGTCAGAGTAGTTACTTCGGACGCTCTGGAACAGCTGATTATTTTAGGCAACGGTGCTTTGAGAATTTCATCACAGTCTTTTCTGGAAGAAGTCACCCAGACCGAAAATGAAATTCGCCTTACACTCCATAAAAACAGTTAAGGCTTACTTCGTTTGGAATGACACGACTTGTCGTTTCGAGGAGCGTAAGCAACGAGAAATCTTAAAAAGATTCCTCACTTCTCCTTATCTCTCAGTTGAACATATTTTTAATTTCGTGATATATTTCTACTATTTTCAGCCTGTACTCATAATGTTCACTGTTTTCAG
>CACYDZ010000102.1 GCA_902773265.1 uncultured Ruminococcus sp. | reverse complement strand
GTTGCCTGACGAACTGCAGGGACTAATAGTTTCTTATCTTCATCTGCGGATAGTATCAATCGATTTGCATGACAATGTGGGCAGGAAATAATTTCATTTTCACTTTCAAATGTACTGTGACAACACTCGCATACAAACATATTAAAGCTCTCCCATCTGTTGTGTGTCAATGAATCTATCGGAACATTCTCAATAATAATTTTATAGGTGCCATGTAGGATGTTAGAAAAACGATGGAGATCAGATGATTTTATTTCATTTTTTCGCTGCTGCAACTATTCTATTAGTTTATTTATTACTGGTTCATGCGGTTAATGAGCAGAGACTATTTATGCGTGATTTACAAAAACTACCTGTAAAAACAGAAACATGAGAAATGTTTATACCGCAGTGACCAATGTAAACAAGTAAAATACATATTCCTTTAACATAATCAATGCTTTTTATTCTATTCATTGTATTATCTCCCTTTATGCACCCAAAATAACGCATTAATCTAAGCATCACTCCAACCTACCCTTATCTATGAGTAGTCTATGAACTCTTAGAACGTTGCAATCGTCCTATTATTGTATAGAATTAGTTTTCAGCAAAGGACGACTAATCGCTTGTGATAATAGTTTCAAAAGTACAGCAGACAAAACCGTAGCTAACACAAATAAAACAGTTGCTAAAGGCAAAGGTAACTTTTCGTAAAGATTAAAGACTCCCATGCAAAAAACGCCATGCACTAAAAATACATAATACGAATAACTATCCAATGTACGTACAACACCGGAACTTGCTATTTTAATTATTGCAGAAGGATTCTTACTCTTTATGAACGCAAAAGCAGCAATGAACCATGTACCAACGATAAAATGCGATACTGAAACATAACCACTATATATAAATGTACCGTCCATCAACTTTTGCAAGATTAATCTACCGATGATGGCAGCAAAATCCGGTGTATATTATAAAAAACGCATTGTTCATCTTATCTAATAGGTTTATTTTTCCGCAAAAATAACCTATTGCAAAGAACAAAAAATAAAAAACAGAGATAACCCTTGAGATGCAAATTGAAATCACAGCGCCTAAAACACTGAATAAGAGAACAAATCTAAAACTAACATTTATTTTTCGAGAAAACGTCTGCAAAGCCGGAACCAATAGGTAACAAATCATAATAATCGTCGTAAACCATAATGGGCCTAGGCTGAGAATCTCTCTAAAAAGAAATGTTAAATTCCAGTTAAGGAAAAGAATTCCTTCTAAACATGCTCCCAACAAGAATCTGTCAAAACTGTTCGCGTACCATATTTAGCGGTTTGAAATGATTTCATTAAGCCGCAAGATTTATTGATTATACATATTTCTGAAAACATAATAATTAGTCCATCTCAAAAAAGTATCAGGATGATTTGAATCAAACTGCTCGTTTGCCCACATAAGTGTTACGAGATTCTCAGCATCGCTGAGATTGATGATGTTATGCGTCCAACCGGGGATCATGTGGACGGCTTCGATTTTTTCTCCCAAAACTTCAAATGATACCTTTTCATTCGTATGGATATTGCGCTCCTCGATCAGCGCGCGTCCGCTGACGACGATAAAGAACTCCCACTTGCTGTTGTGCCAATGCTGCCCTTTGGTGATACCGGGCTTGCTGATATTCACGCTGAAATGACCGCAGTTGACTGTCTTTAACAGTTCGGTAAAGGAACCGCGGTCATCGCAGTTCATCTTCAACTCTAACTAAAATTTCTCGGTCGGCAGGTAGCTGAGATAGAGGCAGTAAAGCTTCTTTGCAAAGCTGCCTTTTGAGATGTCGGGCATGACCAGCGTTTCGGGTTGCCGCTTGAACCGATTTAGCAGATCAACGATCTCATGAGCGTGACCTTGTAGATCAGCGACACATAACCATATTTGTCGTTTTGATTCTCCGCAGGAATTAAACTGTCATAATCATAGCGTTTTTCATTTCGTCCGTCTGGAAAAAGGAGGATTTATCGCCTTCCGAAAAAGAAGCGGTCATTCAAACGTTGGATAATATTTCACAGCGAGATTAGTATATCTACTGGACAATGGAAACCATTATCGAAGCTCTAATCAAATATAAGCGAAGGACCGTCAGGGCGCCGAACATCACTAATTTGACCCAAACAGGTATGCCGAAAAGCGTAACGATCCAAACGCACTTCGGCATGAAGGCAAGTTTGTTTTTGAAGCAGCTGTTTCCCGAAAACGGAC
>CACYDZ010000101.1 GCA_902773265.1 uncultured Ruminococcus sp. | reverse complement strand
GAAATTCTCACCAGACCGTTACTTAAAATATCTGCCAGAAACTGAAAGGTATACTGTGCTGTACCGTGAATATCCGCAATACCGATATTAAGCGTTTTCTCCTCATTAATTCTGATATCTTTCAGACGGACAATCTGATGTTTTAACTGCCATGTGAGAATAGCTGCGGCTTTATGACGACAGATTTCTTTGCTGTGACAGGTACAGGCGGAATATTCCAACGGCTGAATCAGTTTGACAATCACATTTTCTTCAGGCATATCTACCGTTACCATCCGCAACTCTTCCATATGCGGAAAAATCCCCTTTTCCGCTTTTTCCAGAAACGCATTGTAATACCGCTTCTTCATGGCTTTCTGAATTTCTTTTATCGGAAAACGGGAAAGTTCCTCTGTCAGATTTTGCGGTAGGGAATTTTCGCCGTTTTCTTCGGTGACGGTCGGATTTTCAGCCGTTACCGTATTTTCGGAAACAGATGTAGTTTCATTTTCGCTTGAAAAATTATTTTTCAGCCACAAAATCGCCGTGATAATATGACGGCATATACTTCTTGACGGACAGGTACATCTGCTTTCGGCAAGCGTGGGAACTATCGTACACTTTTCGCCCGATACATTCACACATATACTGTCATCAAGATATTCAGCGGAAATTTCCGCACTTTGTAAATCTTTGTAGGCACGCTTTACCGTTCCTTTGTTGCTCAGGGCGGTAAGGTAATCATCGTCCGCCGACAATAAAGCGTTGATTAGGTTCTGCATAATACTAAATCACTTCCCTGCTGTTACCGTATCATTTTTTCAGATGACTGACAATGAAATCAACGGTCTGCCACTGCTGTTCGTCAGGAGAAACCGTTGCCGTACCGTCACCGCTCTGTACTCCGTAATTGCCAAAATAAGAGTGACAACCGCCATCAATCACTAATTCTTCGGCACTGTCCGGCAAATGAGAACGGTTTTCCTGATAGCTTTCAAGATTTAACACTTTGTCGTTACTTCCGTAAATGGACAGTACATTGAGATGGGTGCTGCGGATATCTGCGGTTGAATAGGCGGCTAAAAAAATTATTCCGTCAAAATCATGGCTATGCTGTTCAATATAATAGGCTGCCATCACCCCTCCCAGTGAATGACCGCACATATACCAGTGCTTTATATCGGGGTAAAGGGATTGTATACCGTCTGCACCGCTGATATTGAACATCGCCAGATTGAACGGCATTTTGACAACAATACAAAGAATATTCTTTCGGGCAAGTTTATACATCAGAGGAGAATAAGCGTCATATTCTACTTTTCCTCCCTGATAGAAAATCAATCCGTATTCGGGATTTTTTGGCATGAATATCTTCGTGTCCTCATTTTCGGAAATATTGACGCTGTTATCAGAAACAACCGCTTTTGCGGTTTCGTCAGCGTGATAACAAATATTCACATAAATCAGAAATCCTCCTGCACATATCACTACAACGGATAAAAGGATACCTATGGAAATTTTTAATTTTCGTTTCATAAAATTCAACCGCCCTTTCTTGCTTTCTTATCAACACAGCGGATTACCTCTCACCCATAAAAAAGCAAAAGGCAATCCGCTTGTATTCTGATTACGAATTGAATTTTTCTCTGAAAACAAAATCGTTGATACTGTTCCGTTGGGAATGTCGGTTGCTCGGCTGCATTGACGGATAGCCAATCGGCAACAGGGCAACGGGTTCATAATTTTCAGGGATTTTCAGAATGTCTATGGCAATCTTCGGGTCAAAAGAACCTACCCATGTACTGCCTAAACCCAGTTCTGTTGCTTCCAGCATGATATGTGTGGTGATAATGCTTGCGTCTACCATACCCATTTCCATGCCGTCATACCGTCTTTTCCATGATACGGTCTTGTCGTAACATATGACCATCAACAACGGTGCTTTGAAAGTATAGCGTGTACAGTTGTTCGTTTCCAAAGAACCGATTGTTTCTTTATCGGTAATGACCAGTATTCTTTGCGGTTGGTAATTTACGGCTGTCGGGGCTATTCTGGCAACTTCCAGTAATTTCTGAATTTTTTCTTCCTCAACAGACTTTTCTTCAAATCCTCTGCATGAGTACCTTTCTTTAGCCAGTGTTAAAAAATCCATCATGTATTCACTCCTTTTAAATTAATGTCAAAATTTGCTGCCGCAAATTTTGTCTGAGTTTTTAGCCGATTAAAGGGCTGCCGCCCTTTAAAATCCGGCGTTAAGGGCTGCCGCCCTTAACAATCCCGCCCACTTTTTTGAAAAAAAGTGGACAAAAAACTTTTAATT
>CACYDZ010000100.1 GCA_902773265.1 uncultured Ruminococcus sp. | reverse complement strand
TATTGGCTTTTTCCAGTTGTTCTTGTGAAATCAAATGCTCATCTCCAGTACAATTATGATTTTGACAAATATTTGTTTTATATGTGATATTTTAGCATATTATTAACCATATTACAATCTGTTCAGAATAACATTTTTGTATATCCTGTTGATTTTTTGAAATATATCTGTTAAAATAATTCATATAAACAAGTATTCGTATTTTAAAAGGAAAAAAGTAAAATAATGGGCTTTAGAATAAAAAACGGTGTACTGGAAAAATACAGACAAGAAAAAGGTGTAACAGAAATTACTGTACCTGACGATGTAACGGAAATTGGTAGTTCTGCTTTTAAGGGTTGCAAATCTTTGAAAAGTATCACTTTGCCTGATGGTCTGATAAAAATATGCGGTGGTTGGGATAAAGGAGCTTTTCAGAGGTGTACCTCTTTGAAAAGTATCACCCTGCCAGACAGCCTGACGGAAATCGGTAGTTCTGCTTTTTATGGTTGCATGGCATTGGCAAGTATCACCCTGCCTGATGGTCTGATAAAAATATGCGGTGATTGGGATAAAGGAGCTTTTCAGGGGTGTACCTCTTTGACAAATATCACCCTGCCAGACAGCCTAAAGAAAATAGATGAATATACTTTTTCAGGTTGCACAGCATTGGCAAGTATCACCCTGCCTGATAACCTGACGGAAATTGGTAGTTCTGCTTTTAAAGGTTGCACGGCATTAGCAAGTATCATTTTGCCTGATGGTCTGACAAAAATATGCGGTTATTGGGAGAGCGGAGCTTTTCAAGGGTGTACCTCTTTGAAAAGTATCATCCTGCCAGATAGTCTGACGAAAATTGGTAGTTCAGCTTTTTCTGACTGCACGGCATTGGCAAGTATCACCTTGCCAGACAAACTGACGGAAATTGGTGAAAGTGCTTTTAGCGGTTGCACGGCATTAGTAAGTATCACCTTGCCAGACAGCCTGACAGAAATTGGTTATGGTGCTTTTTATGGTTGCACAGCATTGGCAAGTATCACCCTGCCAGACAGCCTGACGGAAATTGGTTATGGTGCTTTTTATGGTTGTATGTCATTGGCAAATATCACCCTGCCAGACAGCCTAACGGAAATTGGTTATGGTGCTTTTTATGGTTGCACGGCATTGGAAAGTATCATTCTTATGCCATTTGCAATGAACATAAGAACATATTTTGAAAATGATGATTTTGAGTATAATGAATTTAAGCGTATGCTTGATACAAAAGAGTATGCAACAAAGTTTTCGCACGAAATAAAATACGATACCGTCACGCAAATTTTTCTGAACACCGCCCAGAGTGAGGCAAAAGCCTATATCAAGAAAAATTTTTCAAAAATCATCAGATACTGGATTGACAAAAACGATTACCAAAAAGTCAAAGGATTGGTACAAAGCGAAGCATTTATCACCAAAAGAAATATTGGCGGTATTATTGACTATGCAATACAAAACACCCAAAAAGGCGGTAATATGGAAATTCAGGTTATGCTGATGAACTATAAAAATGAAAAATTCGGCTAATACTATAAAAGAACGGAGAGAATACTAATGGAAGAATTACAGGTGGCTCTTGTCAGTGACAATCAGGAAAAGTTTATGACCTACAAAGAGTTAATGAAACGCTATAAAAGTGCAATGAAACAGAAATTTTATTTTGAGGCAATGTTCATTGTTTATGCTATGATGGAGGACAGACTGACGGCGTATCTGTATTATATCGGCTGTATAAAAGACAGAAATACATTTTGTTTTGATAATCCCAAGGTCAGCGATATTCTTAAAAAACTGGCAAAGAAATATCTGGATAAAAAAGAAAAAAGACTGAGTGTCAATACTATTTCAGGCAAACGCAATATTATCCGTGCCACACTGCTCTGGGCGGAAAACGGCTTTGAAGACTGTGAAGGGGATTATCTTGAAGTATTGCGTAAAGTCTATCAGAAGAAAACCGACCCCACACTGTTTATGGAAATGCTGACACAAGCCGAAAACTGGTGTGAATACCGTAATGAACTGGTACATGGTATGATGAATAAGAATATCAGCAGTCTTTATGAAACATTGCACACTAAAGCTGATGAGGGACTGGAAATTGTCCGTTACTTTGATAAAACCGTACAGAAACTCAAATATAAAAACGAAATCAGAACATCACTAGGTCTGACGGATTAAGAAAAACATAGACAAAATCACAAAAAGCTGACAACCCTTAAAAGTTGTCAGCTTTTTATTCGTAACCATAAAAACTAATCGCCCTATATGTCAATGTCATCAACTCAAGAATTTTAAGAACAAAATTTGCTTATGCAAATTTTGTTTGGAATTTTGGGGAGTTTAAGGGCTTTGCCCTTAAAAATCCCACAAGGGGCTTTGCCCCTTGACCCCACCACTTTTTGAAAAAAGTGGACAAAAACTTTTCATTGTCACAGCTGAAAGTCCGCTGAATAAATCGTTGGGAAACTATTATTATTCGTCATCATCAGTTTCTTCTTCGATAGGAAATGTCAATGTAACGGTTGTGCCGACATTTTCGGTACTCTCAATATCCAGACTGCCCTTATGCAGGTGCATAATCTCATCAACAACGGCAAGTCCGATACCTGACCCTCTCTGTACCTGATTGGCTTTGTAGAATTTTTCCTTTACTCTGGGCAGGTGTTCTTCGGGAATACCACAGCCGTTATCACTGATAGCGATTTTGATATTTTCGTCATCATTCTTGATTTCTATACCGATAACACCCGATTCGGGGGTATATTTCAGAGCGTTGTCAATGACATTGATGAACACCTGACGGATTCTGTTCTTGTCGCCTTGTACGGGCGGAACAAATTCAGGTTCTTCATACAAAAGATGTTTGCCCTCATTCAACGCACGGTCACGCAACATATAGATGGCTTCATCAAGTTCGGCTACCAAATCTATTCTTTCCATATTGATTATCATTCTGCCACTCTGTATACGGGAAAAGTCCAGTAATTCTTCTACAATACCCGTAAGCCGTTCAGATTCTTTGGCAATAACCGTCATACCTTTTTCAAAAGTACGGAAATCAGGTGTATCTCCCATACGCATGGTTTCTGCCCAGCCTTTGATAGCCGTGAGTGGTGTACGCAGTTCGTGAGAAACCGATGAAATAAAGTCATTTTTCAGTCTTTCGGAAACGCCCAGTTCCTGAGCCATATAGTTGATGGAATCGCAAAGTTCACCGATTTCGTCATCGTTGCGTTTTTCCAGTCTGGCATCAAAATCACCTTGTGCAATCTTTTTGGAAACATCATTGATTTCTCTGATGGGGTTGACTATCGACCGCACAAAATAAGCACCCGACATCATGACAAAAAACAACAGGAACAGTCCGATGACAATCATGAACATGACTATGACAAAAATCTGTCGGTTGGCAGGTTCCAGCGATACGCAATACCTTACCGCACCGAGTTTGTTGCCTCCCATATCGCTGATAATTCTGGTAACCGCCATAACATATTCTTCATTCTGATAGCCTTTCCAGAAACCATAGCCGTCCTCACTCTCATTGGCGATATTGTAGTCGGGCATTTCCGTAGACTGGTCAGGCGGAAATCCTGTGGAAGTGACCCTGATATTACCTATCGGGTCAATAATCATCATTTCCATGCTTTCTTTGTCGGAAAAATTTTCGACATAGCTTCGGGAATTGCGGTCAAATTCCTTATAATTTTCGGAAGTGTAATTGCCGAAAATATTGCTCAATTCATCAACCCTGCCGTTGAGTGTCTGATGTATGCCGTTGTAGTAATAGTTACTCATGACAAATGACAAGACCACTATCAACAGTACTACCACAACCAACATAACACCAAATGTATTAATCAGCCAGCGTGCTGTTATACTTTTTCTCATTGTCCGTCACCGTTTCAGGGATTGACTTCCCATTTATACCCAAGTCCCCATACAGTAACTATGTATCTCGGACTTGACGGACGGTCTTCAATCTTCATGCGTAACCGTCTGATGTTGACATCGACAATTTTATCTTCCCCATAGTAATTCTCGCCCCATACATGTTTCAGAATGGCAAGACGGTCTATCGCCTCTCCCGGTTTGGAAAAGAAAAATTCCATAATCTGAAATTCCACTTGTGTCAGTTCAATCAGCTTTCCCCTTTTGTACAAGGCACGACTGCGTAAATTCAGTACAAAATCCCCCGAACGCAATTCTTCACGGAATTTATTGTTGAGATTGCCTTTTTTTGCCAGTACCACTCTTCGGTGCAAAGCGTCTACTCTTGCCACAAGTTCAGACGGCGAAAACGGTTTGGTCACATAATCATCAGCACCTAACATCAGTCCCGTGACTTTATCCATTTCCTGTGTTTTGGCGGTCAGCATGATAATACCAATATCTCCGTTTCTTTTTCTCAGTTCCTTGCACACCTGCAAACCGTCAATTCCCGGCAACATGACATCAAGTAATGCGACATCAATATCACCATTGTTTTCTTCATACTTCCGCAAGGCTTTTTCTCCGCTGTCTGCCTCGACAACATCGTAACCTGCCCTGACCAGATTGATGACCACAAAATCCCTGATTGCGGATTCGTCCTCACATACCAATATTTTTCTCATACATAGCACCCGCCTTATTTGATAATGTTGAAATTCTCTGTAACCTGTTTTGTAGAAATATCCAATCTATGTTCATCGGTTTTCCCGAGTTTGCAAGTATATATCAGACCCGTCTGGTCTTTGATAACAACATACCCCTCTGCCAGCCGTTCAGTACCCTCATTCTTCCAGATCTTTTCCGTAAAGACTTTCAGCGTCAGCAAAGGTTCAGGATTGACCGTTACCGTTTCCGTTTTGCTTTCTGGTTCGGAAGAAATTTCCGGTACGGTAGCACTTTCTCTGGTTGTTTCGCTGGGGATTTCTGCGGTATTGATAGTTTCTTCATCAGTACCGTTGATTTCGTAGAATACCGTTGTCCGTGAAGAATTTTCGTTGGAGGCAACCACTCTGTTTTCCCACTGTTCAGGTAAGACAAAATAATAATTATCAAAGTAATTGGAATAGGTATCGACAACCTTTTCGACAGCTTCATTTTTCGTGTCTATTTTATTCCAGCGGATAATCGGAGAGGAAGAAACACTCTTAGAAGAAACAAGCGGTGTATAAACAGACGGAATTTCGGTAATGCCATCATTATCGACATCTTTACAGACAGTTACCGTATCTCTGAGCGTGATATTCTGATTTTCCCCATAGCGGTCAATGACATTGAGAGGATTTCTCAATATCTGGTCATCTTGGTCATAGTAGATAACCTGTGTCAGTTGTTCATTCTGGTTTTGTGTGTAACCGTCAATAAACAGACCTTTTGTTTGTTTATTGACATTTCCTGTAATAATCTGCGAATAACTGGTAATGGTAGATGCGGTAGAAATTTCAGATACTTTGGAAAATGTGCCGTCTACACAACTACTGTAAAGTATAGTCGAAGTGGTTGTTTTCGACAATTGTTCATCTGTAAGATAGGTCGTAAAAACCACAAGGTCATCAACACGGTCGTTGGTGATATCGGTCATAACCATTTCGGTATAGGTTGTATTTTTTCCGCTGACGATAATCTGCTGAATTTCGTCATTGGAATAGTCATACAGGATAATCTGGTTACTGGCAGTCATATAAGATGTCCATGCCACAATGACTTCTGATTTGCCGTCATTATCCACATCACCAAAATAAATGCGGTCGATATCTGAATTAGGGTTGGCATAAGTGCTGATGACTTCCCACTTATCATTGGCTTCTTTCATGAATATGATATTGATGTTGGAATTATCCTTAGCGGTTTTATAGAAAGCTATCGCTTCTTCTTCCTCATCTCCGCCAATATCGTGCATAATAATCGCAGAACGGTAATCACCTGACTGAGGATATTTTAATTTATAATCACCTTTGGTCGTATTTTCAAGCAAATTCTGGATTTCCGCCTTAACGCCCATCGCTTTTGGAGGTTGCAGTAAATCATCATCAGACATTCCCGCAAAAGAACAGCCCGATGTCACAAGCATAATCATCAGCATAAGCATTAAACAGATTGATTTTTTCACAACAAACTGTCCTTTCTCTGAATTTATTGTTCCGCTAAGTGTTAGCGGTGACAATGAAAAGTTTTTGTCCACTTTTTTCAAAAAGTGGGCAGGGTCAAGGGGTGGCAACCCCTTGTAGGATTTTAAAGGGCAAAGCCCTTTAACGGATAAAAAATCCCAAACAAAATTTGCGTACGCAAATTTTCACATTTTTCAGTTGCCCGTAAAAACAGCCGTGCAGAATTTAATCGGAATACCTTGCTGGGAAAACATCTTTTCATGTTCCGTAGGAATATTGTCGGTAATATCACTGTTGTGTAAATCTCCGGTAATATAGGTTACGGTAAATCCGCTTTCGGCAAAGTAGACAAGACTTTCCTCAAACAAGCCGTCATCGTCAGTCTTGAAAAAAACTGTTCCGCCTTTTTTCAGAAAAGTTTTGTAATGTGCCAGTTGTCTGGTGTGGGTCAGACGGCGTTTCTTATGTTTCTCCCGTCCCCACGGATTACAGAAGTTGATGTAAATCCCCTCTATAACATCATCAGCGGTAAAAATATTCTCTATCCGTTCCACATTATAAGCCGTCAGCAAAATATTGTCTACTGTTTTTTCCTGAAAAATTCCTACAATATTTCGTCTGGCAACACCTAACATATCCGGTTTAATATCTACACCGATATAATTGTTGGACGGATTTCTTCTGGCAATTTCTCCGATAAATGACCCCTTTCCACAACCAACTTCCAGATAAAGTGGTTGTCTGTGGGTAAAGCAGTCGTTCCAGTGTCCCCTGTTTTCTTCAGGATTTTTTACAAAAAAATCGCATACGGCAAGTTCAGGTCTTGCCCATTTTTTTCGTCTTATTCTCATGTATCTTCTCCAAAAGTCTGATTATAACAATATGTCAAAATTTGCTTACGCAAATTTTGTTTGAATTTTTAGCCGATTAAAGGGCGTTGCCCTTTAAAATCCCACAAGGGGTTTCACCTCTTGACCCTACGAACTTTCCCCCAAAAGTTCGACAAAAACTTTTATGGTTCACTTCGGTCACGATAACAAAATTAAGTTAATGACATCGGCTGAGGTTCAGGGATAAATCCCCTTTGACAAGGGGATTTATCCGTTATATCGCTTAGTTTTCCGTAGTGTCAGGAATTTCGGGAGCTTGTGTGGGAGGCTGTGTGGGTGCTTCTGTGGGAGGCTGTGTAGGAGATTGCGTGGGTGCCTGTGTAGGAGCTTGTGTGGGTGCTTGTGTAGGTTTAGCAGTAGGCGGTTGTGTGGGTTTCGCTGTGGGTTTTGCTGTCGGTTTTGCTGTCGGTTTCGCTGTCGGTTTCGCTGTCGGAGCTTGTGTGGGTGTTGACGGCTTGTTGACCCTGACACGACAGTTGACGGACATACCATCTATTGTACCTGTAATGGTACATTCTCCATATCCTTTGATTCTGACCGTTCCGTTTGTGGCAACAACCGCTACTTTCTTATCCGAAGATGACCATGAAACAATATGTGAATGATTATCAGGCGTAACAGTTGTTTTCAGCTTGAACTGTTCTCCAAGCGTGCTGGTTGTATAGTTGGCAGGTTCAATCGTGATACTGGTAGCCAGAATAGGATTGACAATTACTTTACAGCTGGTCTTTTTACCATTGGCAGTTTCTGCGGAAACCGTACATTCGCCCGGAGATTTCGCCGTGACAACACCACCTTTGGCAATCGTTGCTACTCTGGAATTG
>CACYDZ010000099.1 GCA_902773265.1 uncultured Ruminococcus sp. | reverse complement strand
TGTCAGACCTGATTTTTCAGGACAGGGTACGAAAGCATGAAATGGAAATTCCCCACAGAAACTTTTTGAATTTCTGTGGGGAAGAATCTTTAATTGACAGTGACTATGAAATATTTATCGGCTTTGTTATTGAAATCGTCTTTAACGCTGACACATATGCTGTAACTTCCAACAATGGTAGGTTTGACTGATACAATACTGTTGGCAGAATAGTCTTGTACAGTTGTCCAGTCGGTGTCATTTGTGTTCTTATATGACACGGCATACTGATAAAACCCTGTGCTTCCATTTGCAGAAGCGGAAACAGTTATTTTTTCACCCAAAGCGATTTCTGTATCCGAAAGTGCAGAAATATTTGAAAGCTTGTTAGCCTTTTCTGTGACTTCAAGTGTAAAGTATTTTTTAACAACAGTGCCTTTGTTATCCTTGATTTTTACGCAAATATCATAAGTAGTTGCTTTGCTTGGTTTTATTGTCACAATAGAATTTGCTTTAAAGCCCTGTTTGGTAGTCCATTTCGTGTCGGCTGCCTTTTTGTAGTAGAACGCATACTGATAAAAGCCTGTGGAACCTGTTGCTTTAGCATTCACGATAACACTTTCACCAAGTTCTATCGAAGAAGCGGAAATAGTGGAGTAATTTTTAAGTTTGTTGTCTGCAACATAAAGTGTAAAGAATTTTTTTACTTCAGTATTGCTGGTATCTTTAACTTTTACGCATACATCGTATGTGCCGGCAGAGGAAAGTTTGAAAGTGACAGCCGAATTGACATTGTAGGCTTGTATGGTAGACCATTTTTCAGCAGAATTTTTCTTGTAAACTATCTGATATTTATACTCACCCGTACCGCCCTTTGCAGCAGCATTGATATTTACGGTGTCACCAAGCGTAATATTTTCTGCGGAAAGTGAAGAAAGGTTTTCCAATGCTGTCATATTTACTTCAAGTGAAAAATCTTTCATGGTAATTGTACCGTTGTCGTCCCTTACGTTGACACGAATATTATATGTACCGGCTTTGGCGGGCTTGAAATTGACATTGGTGTTGGCACTGTAGTCCTGTAAGGTTTCCCAGCCAAGAGTATCGGTTGTTTTATAGGCTATTTCATATTCATAGTTTCCTGTGCCGCCATCGGCTTTGGCATTTATTGTTACTGTCTGTCCAAGTACTATTTGATTGGTATTAAGTTCGGAGTTGTTTTCAAGTTCTTTGAGTTCAACAAACGGTATATGATATTTATGTGCATATATTTCCGTACCACTACTTTTTACACCATATATTGTCAAATTAGGACAGTGTTCAAATGTACCTTCGCTTCCTATCTCTATATCTCCCTTCCGAAGAATAGTGATACTTTTTATACTCGTACACCAATAAAATGCAAAGTCGCCTATACAATTCACTCTGTTAGGAATTATTATACTTGTTAAGTCTGTACAATTGCAAAATGCACCTCCACCTATTGTTGTCAAGCTATCGGGAAGTGTTATGTTTTTTAAACTCGTACAATCTCTGAATGCGTAATCGTATATTGTCTTCAAGTTGTTACCCAACATTACGCTTGTCAACTTTGTACAACTGTAAAATGCCTCATAGCCGATACCAGTCACGCTGTCGGGAATGGATATGCTTGTCAATCCGATACAATCAGAAAACGCTCCGCGACCTATCGCAATAACGTTTTTTCTGTTTATCGTATCGGGAATGACAACATTTCCATCGTTGCCCGTGTATTTTGTGATGGTAACGGTGTTGTCATCATTGACTTCATACTGAAAATCACCATAAATTTCTGCCGCACTGACGGAAATACCGTCTGTGCCAACATAAGAGCCTATTGTTGTAAAGCTCATACCTGCCATCATAGCCATTGCAAGCGACACCGCCAAGACCTTACGCAAAACGCTTTTTTTCTTCATCTAAAAAACCTCCGTATAATTAAATTAGGATTTTTGTGAAATTCTATCCAATTATCAATTATATATTATATATATTGTCAATAGTTTTTTGGTAAAAGTTTATAAAAGAAGTTTGTGCGTTTTGACGAAAATAGAATATTCAAGAAATGATGT
>CACYDZ010000098.1 GCA_902773265.1 uncultured Ruminococcus sp. | reverse complement strand
AGCCTTTTCAAAGGCTTGTGGGGTCAAGGGGCAAAGCCCCTTGTGGGATTTTAAAGGGCAAAGCCCTTTAATCGGCTGAAAACTCAAAAAAGAGTTGTTTCTGCCAGTTCAGAAACAACTCTTTCTTCATCATTATTTAGATTCATGATATTCTTTTTCGGTATTGACATTCCATATATTATCTTTAGCCGTAACACCACCCATGATATTCTTAACGGTTTCAAAAGCTGTACACATAGAATGGTCTATATTATTATAGCGGTGCTGACCGTTTCTGCCAACACAGAAAAGATTAGGAATGGTGTTGATGTAATTTCTCAAATCGTCCATATGTTCATAAGTATCAAAATAAGCGGGATAAGCCTTTTTGACCCTTTCAACATGGAAGTCAAGCACATCGCTTTCACTGTCGATAAGCTGCATCTGTACCATTTCACGAATACCCATTTTACCAAATTCTTCATCACTCATCGACCACATCTCATCGCCTTCGTTACAGAAATACTCCAGTCCCATCCAGACAGTATTTTCTATATTCTTGACAAGATACGGCGACCAGTTGTTGTAAATCTGAAAACGCCCCATTTTAACTGTTCTGTCATGTACATATACCCAGTTGTCGGGAACAATATTACCAATGGTCTTGATTTTGGTTTCATTTTTGAGATTAAGGTGAGGAATCAGTACACCAACGGTCATATAATCCCTGTAAGGAAGTCCTGTGGCAATCTTACGGAATTTTTCGGGAACATCATTCATACTTTCAATAAGGTCTTTTACGGGCATGGACGAAATGATATAATCACCGTTTACCGTAATGGTTTCACCGTCTTTTTCATAAGCAAGACCTGTCATTTTATTATTTTCGTCTTTGATAACTTTCACAACTTTAGCATTCTTAATGATTTTACCGCCCATCTTAACAAAATCGTCAGCGGTAATTTCCCAGAGCTGTCCGGGACCGAGCTTCGGGTAAGCAAATTCTTCAATCAGAGAAGTTTCTACTTTACGGTTTTTCTTGTTGAATGCCTTGCCGAATATATCTCCCAGAATTGCCATAATGGAAAGCCCTTTAACACGCTGAGCACCCCATTCGGGAGAAATTTCACTTGGGTGTCTGCCCCAGAGATTTTCGGTATAGTTTTCAAAGAACATGGAATACAGTTTCTTACCGAAACGGTTAATATAAAAATCTTCCAGAGAGTTTTCCTTTCTCTTAAAGATAGCACTTTTCATATAACTGCAACCTACTACAATAGTTGTTCCAAATCCCATATTCTTGAGTGTTGCCATTTTGAGTGTTACAGGATAATCGAAAAATTTCCGTTTGAAGAATATTCTGGAAAGACGATTACGTCTCAACATAACACGGTCAGTCTTTTCAGGGTCAGGGCCACCCTCAACAATCGTGGATTCTCTGTGAAGTACTACATCGTCATACGGTAAAGCACCTTGTGTAGGTATCATCTTCTTCCACCATTCGTTGACTTCGGGAACTTTGGAGAAAAAACGGTGTCCCCCCATATCCATACGATTACCTTTGTAATTGACTGTTCTGGAAATCCCGCCAAACTGATTGCTCTCTTCAAATACGATAACTTCGTATTTATCTGACTTCGACATAAGTTCATAAGCTGCGGTAAGTCCTGCGGGTCCTGCTCCGATAATAAGCACTTTTTCTTTCATCTGTTGATTTACTCCTTTTCACTTTTCTCTTCTTTTAACAAAATAATCAATAATACTGGTGTTACCAAAAAAGTATAATAAAAAAATCTGGCACAATCATCATAGGCAGTCAGTAACAACATCGTACCGAAATTATAGCAAAATATTGGCAATATTAACAATATCTTTTTTATATTTTCTAATTTATTTAGTTGATATTTGGACAACATCACACAAAACAGCACCATCATTAAAACTCCAACATATTCTAACAGATGAGGAAACAGATGTAGTGAATATTCGGTATATTTTATTTTCAAATTTCTTAAAAACAAAATTATTGAATTATCAGTTTTATCAAAGCCACTCAAAAAAATATAAGAAGAATAATCTCCGCAAATGCTATAAACAGGTTCTGTTGTTTTAATCAATGCTTTTAAAGAAACGCCAGGAACAGATTTGATACAACGAAACATATAATTTACTATTTTGCTTGCACCATATCTCTCAATCACTTCCGCATGAAATTGCTCGTGACATTTTATACCATTGAAATAACCATCCACATATTCACTTTCCCAAACTTCCTGTGGAACAAGTTGATAAGCAAATGTTTTTACTTCATCATCAAGTTGTTCGGGTTCGCTCGATACAGCACCACCTATCACATTTAGTGGTAAGCCCAACATTTCCAACTGTCTTTTATCTGGCTGTTCCACTGCCAATACTTGATACAGTGGACCTTTAATAACGACAAACAAGACAGCACATATAGATAAAATCAGTATTCCTTGCTTTTTCGTTGTGTAAAACAAAATAGCCACTAAAAACGGCAATGTAAAAAATATCGCATTGTGCCTTAAAATAGTTGTTATACTCAATGTAACAGCAAGAATAAAAATATGTGCTTTGTTTGTTAACCAATTCCCATCTGAAAAAAATATATTCGCTAAAAAAGTGATTAAAAATAAAATTCCTATTGCTAAAGCAGTATCTTTGAGTGGGTACATCGCAAAATTCGTTGTCTGTGGATTAATCATAATAAAACTCAATACAAAAAGACCATACCACCAATTAGTATAAACCGCCACCGTATATACATTATATGTTACTGCAAAAGAGAAAAGGATAATTTGAAACAATATCACAGACCCAATCCAACCATTGGTCAGCAACAACGGAATTTTGTATACCAACAATGTATGTAACACTGGATGCCAGTCATTGTATTTTCCTATTACCGCCTGTTGATACTGATTTAATGTGTCTACCGTTGAATTCCATGGATAGAAAACAAGATAATTTAAAAAGAAACACAGAAATACAGAAAGAAACAGTAACAATATTGGTAACATAAGATGTTTTCGGAAACCACCACAATTTTTAATCGTAATCTTTCGGATTTTTTTCATCACCAAAGGACACAGTACAAATGCTATTATAATTGTCAGAATTATTTCTACATAAAAAATCCAATGACCGAACCATTTAAGAAACACTTGTGTCCCTACTACAAATATAACATAAAGAGAAAATACAATATCTTGTACTCCTATATATTCTTGAATTTTTTTCATCATTTTCTCTTTTTCCCTGAATACAGGAGAATTAAAATGACATAGAGAACAAACAATGCCACAACCGTCATCACAATAATTCTGAAGATAAGCGACTGGAAGATATTCTTAGCGATTGCCGCAAAATAAGACGATTTGCTTTTGGCAATATCCTTTTCAGCGACAAGATTGACTTTTGTGAGTTCTTCACCGTTATAACTGACGGTAGCTGTACCCAGTACCGTACCCTTAGTAACGGGAGCATCAATTTCTTTCTGACATTTTGCTACGACAATGACTTCACTATCCTTGACATTCTTATCCAGCATAGTGGAATACGCATATTCGGGAACAAGGTTGATTTTTTCCGCTCCCTGACCGTAATTGACATCAATACTGCTGACAATTCTATCTCTTCCCAGAACTTCACGCATGGTAATATTCTTGTATGCCCATTCGTACATCTTTTTGCTTTCCAGAATAGCATAATTGGTGTCATACGGTATACCGTCTTCATCATAACAGGGAGCGTGCATAGCTACACACATATAAGATACATTATCTTTCAGTGCAGTCGATACCAGACAATGTCCTGCTTCATCAGTAGTACCTGTCTTAATACCTTTGGCATACTTGTAGTAATAATCTTCTTCATCAGGGTCTATCATTTTGTTGGTTGTGCGTAAAGGTTCGTCCGAATCTCCCTCAATATAGTACTCCACTGTATTGGTAATGTCTGTAAAATAGGGTGTTGTCATCGCAAATTTGGCAATTTTGAACATATCTTCGGCGGTAGTATACTGCTTTTCGTCATGCAGACCATGTGGATTGACAAAATGTGTTTTTTTACAGCCAAGTTGTATGGCTTTTTCATTCATCAAAGAAACAAAAGCATCGACATCTCCCTGACCGATAAAATCAGCCAGTACCAGAGCGGCATCATTTCCCGAACTGACCATCATACAGTTGAGTAACTGATATACAGAAAGTTCCTTTTTGGCATAATTTTCAATACCTGACAGCGAACTGTCTGTACCTAAGAGTTGTTCCAGTACTTCCGGTTTGATGGTTACTTTCGTATTGTCCAAATCCTGTATTTGTTCCGTAACGATAATGTAGGTCATAATCTTTGTAGTAGAGGCAGGGTAACATTTTTCCGTACTGTTCTGACTGTAGACCACGGTATCCGTATCCAGATTGACCAGATAAAATATTTCCGTTTTTGTTTTGAAGTCAATTTTATTCTTTACGGCATACACAGGCATGACTGTCATACATAGAAACGCCACACACAAGACCAATGAACAAATCACTGATACTCTTTTTCTCATGAAAATCTCACACCTTTTTTCTTTGATTGATAATACCCTTTCAGGGTAAAAATCCATACATCATATAATACAACATTATCGTACAAAATGCAAATCTAAATTAAAAATTATTTGATTTCATATGCCTTAATAAAAAAA
The DNA here is from genome assembly GCA_902773265.1 of uncultured Ruminococcus sp. Classification (GTDB taxonomy): domain Bacteria; phylum Bacillota; class Clostridia; order Oscillospirales; family Acutalibacteraceae; genus CAG-964. The sequence goes on along the minus strand of CACYDZ010000098.1, from coordinate 124 downwards.
CACACTCTCACACGCAAAAATTTTGACATTTTATCTGTTAAAGGGCTGCCGCCCTTTAAAATCCTGCCCAAAGGCTCCGCCTTTGGAATCCGCCAACTTTTTGAAAAAAGTTGGACAAAAACTT
>CACYDZ010000097.1 GCA_902773265.1 uncultured Ruminococcus sp. | reverse complement strand
GTCCCTCGTCCCCATAAACGCTTTTTATCATTATAGCATAATCTTAGGTAAAGTCACGCATTTTGCTAAAAAACATAGTACTATATTTTTGTTGATTCTTATGCTATTTAGTGCTTTTTTTATCAGTACCGAACTATATGACAGTGTGTACCATATATCAGCTATGAAGATGAACAATGTTTTTGTCTTACTTTTTAGCCGATTAAAGGGCTGTCGCCCTTTAAAATCCCACTAAGGGGCTTTGCCCCTTAACCCCACCACTTTTGAAAAAGTGGACAAAACTTTTAATTATCACCGCCAACACTTAGTGAAACAATCCGAAATTCTGTAAAAATAAAAAATCGGACACTGAAATTTTATCAGTAGTCCGATTTTTGCTTCGTTGATTTATCTTATAAATTGGTATACCCCATAAGACTTTCGTCAACTTCTCTGGCACAGTCCCGACCGTCACGGATTGCTCTGACAACAAGCGATTGTCCCGAATGAACATCACCAGCGGTAAAAATTCCGGCAACATTGGTAGCGTGTGTTCCCTGTTGTGTGGCAATATTGCTTCTTTTGTCCGTGGTAACACCGAAAACCTCTGTAACATAATTCTCACTGCCTAAAAATCCTGCTGCAATCAGTACTAATTCCACATCGACATTGTGTTCACTACCTTCAACAGGTTTCATGATAAGCCGTCCGCTGTTTTCATCTTTTTCAGGGGAAAGGTCAATGAGTACCGCACCTGTCAGATTTCCCTGTTCATCTTTAAGAAATTCTTTTACAGTAGTCTGATAAATTCTCGGGTCACTGCCATATACTTCAACAGCTTCCTCTTGTCCATAGTCTGTTTTACAGACTTTCGGCCATTGTGGCCAGGGATTGTTTTCAGCCCGGGTTTCAGGTAATTTAGGCATCATTTCCAGTTGAATAACAGATTTTGCCCCATGCCGTACACAAGTTCCCACACAGTCGTTACCCGTATCACCGCCACCGATAACCATAACACACTTTCCTTTTGCCGAAATATAACTGCCGTCCTGCAGATTGTTGTCAAGCAGTGCTTTAGTAGTAGATTTCAGAAAATCCACCGCAAAATAGATGCCTTTAGCATCCCTGCCCGTGACATTGATATCACGGGGATTTGATGCCCCACACGCCAGAACAACCCTGTCAAAATTCTGTAATATTTCTTCTGCACCAATATCTTTGCCGACATTGACATTTGTCCGAAATACAATACCTTCTTTTTTCATAATATCCACTCTGCGTTGTATGATGTGTTTTTCCAGTTTCATATTAGGGATACCGTACATCAGCAGACCGCCAACACGGTCAGAACGCTCAAAAACAGTTACACTATGTCCTCTGCGGTTAAGCTGGTCAGCCACAGTCAGTCCGGCAGGTCCCGAACCGATAACCGCAACAGTTTTTCCTGTGCGGACTGTCGGCACACAGACTTTGGCAAACCCCTCTTCATAGGCTTTTTCCACAATCGCATATTCATTGTTTCGCACGGTGACAGCTTCTCCGTTTGCCGAACAGGTGCAGGCCTTTTCACAAAGGGCAGGACAGACACGGCTGGTAAATTCAGGAAAATTATTGGTCATACGCAACCGTTCATATGCTAATTGCCAGGCTCCTCTATACACTAAATCATTCCATTCGGGAATGAGATTATTCAGCGGACAACCTGATATCATTCCGCCTATATTCATTCCCGACTGACAAAACGGTACACCACATTCCATACATCTTGCGGCCTGCTGTTTTTGTTGGGTATCGCTAAGTGGCTGATGAAATTCACGATAATTTGTGATACGGTCTTTTATCGAAAAGGCTGCTGCCTCTTTTCTGTCAAATTCAAGAAATCCTATCGGTTTTCCCATAAGTATCTTCCTTTCAGTTTAAGGGCTGCCGCCCTTAAAAATCCTGCCCAAAGGCTCTGCCTTTGGAATCCGCCCACTTTTTGAAAAAAGTGGGTCAAAAACTTTTATGGCTTACTTCATTCGGATTGATTATCAAGCGTTCAGCGGTGACAATTAAAAGTTTTTGTCAAACTTTTTTCAAAAAGTTTGTGGGGTCGAGGGGCAAAGCTCCTCGTGGGATTGTTAAGGGCAACGCCCTTAACCTAACGAAACACCTGCCACACGATAAAAGGCTTCTATTCTGGCTTCGTCATGATTTAATCCTTTGCCCTCAAATATGGCAATTTCTTCCATGATAGTCTTGTAGTCACGGGGAATGACTTTTTTGAATTTAGGCAGATAATATGCAAAATCCGCTAAGATACGCTTTGCCTTTTCGGAATTGGTTGCCTGAATGTGTTGAGTAATCATGGATTTCAATTTTTCCTTGTCGGCTTTTTCTGTGACTTCGGAAACAAGGATTAACTCTTTGTTCAATTTTTTGTATAAATCCCTGTTTTCGTCAAGAACATAGGCAATACCGCCCGACATTCCTGCACCGAAATTTTTGCCTGTCTTACCAAGAACGGCTACATAACCGCCTGTCATATATTCGCAACCGTGTTCACCGACACCTTCTACTACCGCTTCTGCACCTGAATTTCTGACACAGAACCGTTCTCCTGCAATACCGTTGATAAATACTTTTCCACTGGTTGCACCATAAAGGGCAACATTGCCGACAATAATGTTTTCCTCTGCTTTGAAACGGCTTTCTTTGGGTGGATAGACAATCAGCTTACCGCCAGAAAGACCTTTACCGAAATAGTCGTTGCTGTCGCCGACAAGTTCAAGAGTAAGTCCTTTGGGAATAAATGCCCCGAAACTCTGTCCGCCTGCACCGTGACAGACAACTTTGAAAGTATCTTCAGCGAGGGTATTACCAAACTTTTTGGTAATCTCCGAACCAAAAGCTGTACCCAATGAACGGTCGGTGTTGCTGACATCAATAGAAATTTTTTCTGCATTTCCCGTTGCAAACGCATTACGGAATTTTTCGGCAAGTTCTTTTTCGTCAATCGTCTGTGAAAGCTGAAAATCATAATGACCTTTATTACAATAGTCAATTTTTTCGTACAAATTACATTGGAGTATTGCCGAAAGGTCTATTTTTTGTTCTCTGTCGGAAAGATTGTCTTTTTGTCGGAGTAAGTCAAAGCGTCCGACAAGTTCATCAACACTTCTTACCCCTAATTTTGCCATATATTCTCTGAACTCCTGTGCAATAAACCGCATAAAGTTGATGACATATTCAGGTTTACCGGCAAATCTTTTGCGAAGTTCAGGATTTTGGGTTGCCACACCAAACGGACAAGTGTCTAAATTACACACTCTCATCATAGCACAACCCAATGTGACAAGCGGAGCAGTAGCAAATCCAAATTCTTCCGCACCAAGTATAGCGGCTATGGCAACATCTCTGCCCGTCATTAATTTGCCGTCTGTTTCGATAACGACTTTATTGCGTAAACCATTCATTATCAAGGTCTGATGTGCCTCTGCAAGACCTAATTCCCAAGGCAGACCTGCATGGTGTATAGAACTTACCGGTGCAGCACCTGTACCGCCGTCATAACCTGATATCAATATCACATCTGCTCCGGCTTTTGCCACACCTGCCGATACTGTACCTACTCCACATTCCGAAACCAATTTTACAGAAATACGGGCTTTTTTGTTGGCATTTTTCAGGTCATAGATAAGCTGTGCCAAATCTTCTATGGAGTAGATATCGTGGTGAGGTGGAGGTGAAATCAGCGATACACCGGGTGTAGAATGTCTTGTTTTGGCAATCCATGGATAAACCTTTTTTCCGGGCAGATGACCGCCCTCACCGGGTTTTGCTCCCTGTGCCATTTTTATCTGAATTTCGTCAGCACTGTTAAGATATTCTGAAGTTACCCCGAAACGCCCTGAGGCAACCTGTTTGATTGCGGAACAACGGTTATTTTCTGTGCCTTTAGTTTGCAATCGTTCATCACTTTCGCCACCCTCACCCGAATTGGATTTTCCATGCAGACGGTTCATCGCCAGTGCAAGTGTTTCGTGTGCTTCCTGCGATATCGAACCGTATGACATTGCTCCTGTCTTGAAACGGCGGACAATGGATTCTACACTTTCTACTTCGTCAAGGGGAACAGGCGTTTCGGGATAGTTGAAGTCCAGCAATCCACGAATATTCATTGCTCCACATTCTTCAGTAATCATTTTTGTATAAGTTTTGAAAAGTTCGTAACTGCCTGTTCTTGTGGCATTTTGCAGGGTATGGATTGTGCATGGATTATAGAGGTGTTCTTCCTTGCCGCTGCGATATTTATGTGACCCATAAGAAAACAATTCGGGAGTGGTTTCCAGTTTGAGAGGGTCAAATGCCATAGTATGCAGTCTGTCAACTGTTTTTTCGATATCTTTGAGAGTAATTCCCCCTATACGGCTGACTGTTCCTGTAAAATATTCATCAATGACATCTTTTCCCAGTCCGACAGCCTCAAATATCTGCGAACCCTGATACGATTGTATAGTAGAAATACCCATTTTTGAGGCGATTTTGACAATACCATGTAATATGGCATTGTTATAATCGTCAACAGCGGCATAGTAATCCTTGTCAAGCAAATCTTCCTGTATCAGTTCATGGATTGTTTCCTGTGCAAGATAAGGATTTATGGCACTTGCTCCGTAACCGAGTAAAGTAGCAAAATGATGTACTGTTCTTGGTTCACCGCTTTCCAGAATGACAGCCAGAGAAGTTCTGCGTTTGGTTACCACTAAATGACGGTGCAAAGCAGATACGGCAAGCAATGAGGGAATAGCCAGATGATTTTCGTCAACGCCTCTGTCAGAAAGAATGAGAATATTTGCTCCGTCATTGTAGGCTTTGTCAGCCTCTAAGTACAGACGGTTTATCGCTTTGGAAAGACGGGTATTTTTATAATAGAGTATGGGAATAACGGCAACTTTAAATCCGCTGACTTTCATATTCTTGATTTTCAGAATATCCGTTGAAGTCAGAATAGGATTATGAACTTTGATAACCTTACAATTTTCAGGTCGTTCTTCTAAGATGTTACCGTCCTCACCGATATAAACGGTTGTTGAAGTGACGATTTCTTCTCTGATAGCGTCTATGGGAGGATTGGTTACCTGTGCAAAAAGCTGTTTGAAATAGTCGAAAAGCGGTTGCGGTTGGTGGGAGAGTACGGCTATGGGTGTATCAATTCCCATTGAGGTAATAGGTTCACTGCCGTTCTGAGCCATTGGCAACAGTTCTTTCATGATTTCCTCATAAGTATAACCGAAAGCCTTTTGCAGTCTTTTGCGTTCATTACCGTGATGTTCTTCTACCCTGACATTGGGGATTTTCAGATTTTTCAGTCTGACAAGATTTCCGTCAAGCCATTCGCCGTAAGGCTGACGGGAGGCATAATAGTTTTTCAGTTCGTCATCATCAATGACTTTTCCTTTGACGGTATCTACCAACAGCATTTTGCCCGGCCGTAATCTTTCTTTGGTAACGATTTTTTCGGCAGGTATCGGCAACGCACCGACTTCAGACGACAAAATCAGATAACCGTCATCTGTGATATAGTAGCGTGAGGGTCTTAAACCGTTTCTGTCCAGAACAGCACCCATAAGGTCGCCGTCCGAAAACAGAATTGATGCAGGACCGTCCCACGGTTCCATCATTGTGGCATAATACTGATAAAAATCCCTTTTTTCTGTACTCATGGTATGGTTTCTGTCCCATGGTTCCGGAATGGTTATCATGACAGCAAGCGGTAAATCCATTCCGCTCATGACAAGAAATTCCAGTGTGTTATCCAGCATAGCCGAGTCTGAACCCTCTGTATTGACAACAGGCAAGACTTTTTCTAAATCGCCTTTAAGATGTTCACTACGCATAGTTTCTTCACGGGCAAGCATTTTATCCGCATTACCCTTTATGGTGTTGATTTCCCCGTTATGGACAATCATACGGTTAGGGTGAGCCCTCTGCCAGCTGGGATTGGTATTCGTGGAAAATCGGGAATGTACCATAGCAATAGCGGATTCAAAATCCGTATCCTGCAAATCAAGAAAAAACTTCCGCAAATCTCCGACAAGAAACATTCCTTTGTACACTATCGTTCGGCTCGACAGCGATACGACATAAGTGTCTTCGTTACTCTGTTCAAATTCCCGTCTGGCAACATACAGACGGCGGTCAAAATCAATACCCCTTTTGACATTCTCAGATCTTTTGATAAAACACTGCTGAATATCAGGCATACAGTCCAATGCTCTTTGACCGATGACGGTTGTATTACTGGGAACATTTCGCCAGCCGAGTATCTCAAGTCCTTCTTTTTCGGCAATAATTTCAAACATTTTCTTTGCCTGATTGCGGTGAAGTTCGTTTTGCGGAAAGAAAAACATTCCCACACCGTAATCCCGTTTACCGCCGAGTGTGATACCCAATTCCTTAGCGGTCTTGGTAAAAAATTTGTGGGATATCTGAACAAGAATACCTACACCATCACCTGTTTTCCCTTCGGCGTCCTTGCCTGCACGGTGTTCAAGTGTTTCTACTATCGTCAGTGCATCAGCAACGGTCTTGTGGGAGGGAATGCCTTTGATATTTACAACTGCTCCTATACCGCAGTTGTCGTGTTCAAATGACGGTCGGTAAAGACTGTGTTCACTCTTTAACATGATAATCTTCCTCTCAAAATCG
>CACYDZ010000096.1 GCA_902773265.1 uncultured Ruminococcus sp. | reverse complement strand
TATATGGCGGAGATGAAGAGATTTGAACTCTTGCGTCGGAGTTACCGACCTACTGGTGTTCGAAGCCAGACCCTTCAGCCACTTGGGTACATCTCCATGGATAAAAAGGCAAAAAAATGGCGGAGAGACGGGGATTCGAACCCCGGAAACGGTTACTACCGTTTACATGATTTCCAATCATGCTCCTTCGGCCAGCTCGGACATCTCTCCAGACAACGGGAGTATTATAGCACAATCTTTTACAATAGTCAACTGTTTTTTGAAAATAAAATGAAAATTATTTTGGTACAAGGAAAAGAAATGGTAAGCGGAAATAAAGTACTAAAATCGACAAAAAAGATGAAAAACAAGTTATTGAGATTGACAATAACCATCAAGCGTACTTGACAGTAAAAGAGTAATTTGATATAATCAACTCCATACGATTTTATATAGAATATAGAAGCAGATAAGTCCGATACAGTAAAAGAAATGTTGAAGAGGGATATTTTTTACCAGAATTAAAACCGTCAACTTTAAGGAGAAAACGCACATTATGAATTACATTATTTTCGGAGGTTCAGGGTTTATAGGAACACACCTTATTCACCTTTTAAGGGAAGAAGTTGTCAAAGAAGGTGACAAGATATATGATGTAGATATTGTCATGCCGGGAGAAGAAGGTGTTGTGCCGGGAGTTGTGGAGAAGAATGAGGGAGTAGAATATATCAGACTTGATGTAAGAAAGCCCATAGAATTTGATTTTACCTCTACAAAAGAAGATATTATTTTCAATCTTGCCGCCGTGCATAGAACTCCGGGACACCCTGACGAAGAATATTTTGAAACAAATATTTACGGTGCCGAAAATGTAGTTGCATTTGCCGAAAAGCATAATATTAAAAAGATATTGTTCACCAGTTCCATAGCACCTTACGGAGCCGCAGAAGAACGCAAAGAAGAAACAACTCTCCCTATGCCGAATACACCTTACGGAATAAGCAAGTATGTTGCGGAAAAGATACATCAGGCATGGCAGTCGAGGGATAATTCCCGAGAGCTTACGATTGTCCGACCGGGTGTAGTGTACGGAAAAGGCGAACACGGTAACTTTACCAGATTGTATTGGGGAATACGCAAAAGATACTTTTTCTATACAGGAAGAAAAGATACGGTAAAGGCTTGTATTTATGTCAAGGAGCTTGTGAGATTTTTCAAATACAGAATGATAGACAACTCCTATCGTGGTTGTGATATATTCAACTGTACATTTGAACCCGCTTACAGAATTGACGAAATCTGTAATACCATAATGAAAGCTACCGACATGAAAAGACATATATTTCTTATTCCGGGTTGGCTTCTGATGAGTGTCGCAACGGTTATAGGCCCGATAGGCGGTAAGAAAATCGGTATACATCCTGCCAGAGTAAAAAAACTCATGGTTTCCACCAATATCAGCGGAAAAAAGCTGGCATCGACAGGTTACAAATTCCACTATACTTTTGAAGAAAGTATCAAAGACTGGTATGAAGATTGCGGAAAGGAAGGTCTTGTCTGATGAATGAGCCTTTAGTATCCGTAATAACACCTGTGTATAACTGTGAAAAGTACATTGTACAAACGATAGAAAGCGTCCTTAATCAGACCTATACAAACTGGGAAATGATTCTGGCAGACGACTGTTCGCCGGATAAAAGTGCAGATATTATCAAATCTTTTCAAAAAAAAGACCCGAGAATTAAATATATCAGACTTTCCGAAAACGGCGGAGCTGCCAAAGCCAGAAACAAAGCACTTGAAATATCAAGAGGCAGATATATTGCTTACCTTGATGCAGATGACATATGGCTGCCCGAAAAATTAGCCAGACAAATTGCTTTTATGGAAGAAAATCACGCACAATTCAGTTGTTGTGATTATGAAAAAATTGAAGCAGACGGTACAAATCTGAACAAAATCGTCCATATGCCAAAGACGATTACCTATAACCAACTTCTCAGCAACACCATTATCCAGACCGTTGGTGTAATTGCCGATACAGAAACATTCGACAAAAAATTATTAATCATGCCTGATGTCCGCAGAGGACAGGATTCCGCCACATGGTTGCAGATGTTACGAAACGGAGTAAAATTCACAGGACAAAACGAAGTGCTTGCCCAATACAGACGGGTTCCTCAATCACTAAGTGCCAACAAACTTTCCGCTATGAAAAGAACATGGTATTTATATCGTGGGGTAGAGCATTTATCCATTCCGAAATCTTTTTGTTGTCTGATAGGCTGGGCATATCATGCCAGTATCAAGCGAATTTACATAGGTAAGTTTTTCAAAAAAGGTTAAGGCGACAACCCTTAACACAGGATTTTGAAGGAGTTGGGAACACAGATACTGTGTGGCAGTCCTTAAACAGAGGAGTACTATCCGTATGAAAATTCTGTACTTTTGTACATTTTATCACAGAGCATTACTTTTCCGTCAGCAGATGGACGCACTCATAAAAAGAGGACATTATGTGAGAGCATTCAGTTCAGCAAAATACGGAGAAGGAATTGCCGAAAAATTTCAGCCGATTATGGACGAGATGGTTGTTCATAAAGAATGTTGGAATAAGTATGACCGAACTTTATTTTTTCCAAGACAATGGAAAATTGAAAAAGAATTGCAGAAAGCCTATCATCTGGAAGATTTTGATTTAATTCATGCTCATCTTTTACTCAGCAGTGGTTATTCGGCATTACGCATGAAAAAGAAATACGGTACACCTTATGTTGTATCTGTAAGGGTTACAGATTTGACAGGATTTATCAAGTTGCCGTATTTCAGGAGAATGGCGTTAAAGATTATTAAAAATTCATCAGGTGTATTGTTTTTATCCCATTCTCATAAGAAAGAATTTGAAGAGAAATATCTTACAGAAGATATGAAGTCAGATTTTGAAAAAAAGAGTGTTGTTATAGGCAACAGTTTAGAACCTTTCTGGGAAGAACATCCGGCAAAGCCGAGAAAGTCCGTCAATGATATCAACAACATCAGACTATTGTCCGTAGCCAAAATACGACCGATAAAAAATCTGACAGTGGCTTGTGAAGCAGTGGAAGAACTCAACAGACGAGGTATTCATGCGACCCTGACAGTAGTAGGCGAAGTGCAGGACAGAGAAGAATACGAAAAAATTCTGAAGTATGAGCATACGGAGGTATTACCGTTCAAGACAAAAGAAGAACTGATATGTTTGTATGGCAGTCATGATATTTTCTTGTTGCCGTCCGTGAACGAAACATTCGGCAGGGTATATGCAGAAGCCATGACGCAGGGACTGCCCATTCTCTATACAAAACAACAGGGATTTGACAACAATTTTCCTGACGGTAAAGCAGGTTATTCGGTATATGCCGACAACCCTGAATTTATTGCCGACAGAGTACAGGATATTCTGACCAATTACGAAGAAATTTCCGGATTCTGTATAGAAAACAGTAGTTTATTTTTTGAAGATAACATTATGAATCAGATAGAAACATTTTACCAAAATTCTTTGACAAGAGGTTGAGTGAATGGAAAAGAAGAAAGTGGCTTTGATATCATTTCACAACGCATATAATTACGGAGCGTGTTTACAGGCATATGCTTTACAGCAGGCAGTAGAAGAAATGGGTGTTGATTGTGAATATATTGATTATATCAATTCTCACAGGGCAGAAGTCTATGATATGCCGACAAGGATAAGAAAAGCATGGAAAGAAAAAGATATCAGAACACTTTTCAAAAACATCTGCGGAATACCGTTTGCCGAAAAAAGAGGAAAGAAATTTGACGAATTTTATCAGCAATATCTGAAAAAGACCGACACAGTATATCACAGTGCAGAAGAGGCAAGTGTGCTGGAAAATCAGTATGACAAATTCATTTCAGGAAGTGACCAAATCTGGAATGACGAACACAACGGTAATGACAGTGCTTATTTTCTGGGATTTGTAAGGGACAGCAACAAAAAAATTGCCTATTCATCAAGTTTTGGCATGGCAGAAATTCCCGAAGAACAGGAAAACCGCTATGCCGAATTACTCAATGGTATTTCCTGTCTTTCCACGAGAGAGAAACACGGCGTAAAGATGATAAAAAAACTCACCGGCCGAAAGGCACATTTAGTACTTGACCCTGTTTTTTTACTGGACGGAAAAGACTGGAAAAAATTCACAAGAGAAGAAAACAAAACCGAAAAATATACATTTTATTATATGAATGCAAGATTTAATCTT
>CACYDZ010000095.1 GCA_902773265.1 uncultured Ruminococcus sp. | reverse complement strand
GACATAAAAGCGGCTCTGTTATTGAGTCGCTTTTATTGTTTCTTTTATTTTTTCTGCAATCGCTTCAATGACATTCACGGTAACGCTGTTTCCGAGCTGTTTATATAAATGTGTATCCGCTAAAGGTAAAACAAAATCGTCAGGATAACCCTGTAACCTTGCCCATTCACGTGGAGTCATTTTTCGGATACCATAAGGGTTAATCTCACCTTTAATGTGTGTGGTGGGAACAAGATTTTTCTGCCGGTTATCAACGACAAGATTTCTTTCTCTGCCCATACCGCCGCAAACGATTGCACCGGCAACATCGCTCCAATCTCTGATTTCAAAGCCGAACCCGTTGCCCTTTGCTTCGTGACGTTTTTTATGTGCAACCAGAGTATCCATATAGGTGGTACTCAGGTAATACTTAGCAGGTACAGCTTCTTCCTCTCGAATATCCCAAAGTATTTTTGAAGAATCGGTAGGATCTGGAAAAACAAATTCTTTGGGAGCGATATCCTCACGGAATGCAACCAGATATATTCTTTCACGGTTTTGAGGTACACCAAAATCCTTGCTGTTTAAAATCTTATCAAACACTTTATAGCCCAAGTTCTCAAAGGTTTTTCTGATGATTTTGTAAGTGCGCCCTCTATCATGGATTGCTAATCCCTTGACATTCTCGCAAAAAATTATTTTGGGTTTATGGTAATCACATATGCGAGCTACATCAAGAAACAATGTACCTCTACAAGTACCTTTATAGTCATCATCAAATCCTTGTTTTCTGCCCGCCATACTAAACGCCTGACAGGGGAATCCGGCAAGACATATATCAAATTCTGGTATTTGTCTTTCATCAATTTTTGTAATATCTCCAGCAATCTCAAAATCATCCTTGAAATTTACCCGATAGGTTTCCTGTGCTTTCTCGTCCCATTCGCTTACAAAAACGGTTTCGATTTCATCTTTAAATGCGCGGTCAAAACCCAAACGGATTCCACCTATGCCTGCAAACAAATCAATTGATTTGTATTTATTTTTTTTCATCATCTTGATTTAACCACGCTTTCTACTATATCGGCACAGCCCGATAAATCTTTTTTGATTTCATTACCCCAAAAACGTAATACTGTCCATCCTTCGGACGTGAGCTTTTCGGTTACTTCACGATCACGTTGCATATTCTTTTCGATTTTTGGAATCCAAAAATCACGATTTGATTTAATATCTTTGTTTCTGTTCTCCCAATCATACCCGTGAAAAAACTCGCTGTCACAGAATATGGCAACTTTCTTTCCTATAAAAGCAATATCCGGTTTGCCATATATGGTTTTTGCATTTTTTCTGTAACGTAATCCTCTGTGCCATAGTTCTTTTTGCAACATTGTTTCGATTTTTGAGCCTTTATTCTTTACCGCTTTCATATTTTTTCGGCGTTGTTCTGGGGTTAATCTGTCCATATCAATTCCTAAAATAACATTCTGGAGTTTATTATACCATACGAAGAACTAATTATCAACTAATAAAAGGGAGTCAAATCAATAAAAGTTTTTGCAGTGATATTCAGATCTCGTAGTGTACGAGCAGTTTTCATCTGTTTATAACATTTTTTTGATACGATATGAGCTGGTACTGCTTGAATTATCCATCATATTTATACAAGTTTAACAAAATAATGCGGCTAACCATCCATAAACGCACCCTTCACTGACCGTATAGTGAAGGGTGTTGATGTTAATGACAGAAAATCAAAAAAATAAAATTTTTGAATTAAGGAGACAAGGATTAGGGTATGGCGAAATATCAAGCCAGCTCAGTATATCAAAAAACACGGTTAAGCTTTTTTGCAAGCGTAATAATTTAGGTGAGAACGTATTATTCTGTAAAGGTTGTGGAGAGGCGTTTGAAAAAAATACGATAGGCAGACCCGCTCATTTCTGTTCTGTTAAGTGTTATAAAAAGTGGTGGGTAAATACTCATCAAAGGACAGTTTATGAAAAAGAGTGTCCGGTTTGCTATCAACTTTTCAGGGCGGTGTCAAAGAAATCACAGATTTATTGCTCTACCGGTTGCTATCATCTGTCAAGAAGGGCGGGGATGAAGCATGAGTAGAGCAATAATGAGCCAATTAGACCGATACGGCAGCCTGTTTTCTTTTATATTTGTATTTTCTAATCAAAATTATTATGATTTCAGAAAAAGGATGAAGATATAGACAATGCGTATTTTTT
>CACYDZ010000094.1 GCA_902773265.1 uncultured Ruminococcus sp. | reverse complement strand
TCATACTGTACTTCTGTCATTGTATGATTGGACAATACTTTCATACCACTTACATCACTGAATAAAAATGACGAAATTCTTATATCGCTTTTCGAAAAAGAGCCATTCAATAATTTTAATGTGATAATACAAATATCCGTAGTTGTCCCTTGAAAACCGTCATTGTAATAAAAATTCCCTTTTATTTTGCCTGAAACTTTGTCATTAATCTGTCTGCTATCTACCTTCGCTGACCCAAAAACTGCTGACTTCAATTCAAATACACTTGTTTCATATTCAAGCGTATAATTCCCTGAACCGACTACATCAGTTCCTGTAAAATAAACCGTCACCACAACATTTCCACTGTCATCAACCTTTTCTACAAGTCTGTAGGTCGGCAATGTGTTTTCGTCAGCCAATACTACCATTGCACTTGCTGTCATAAATGTAAATACATATGCCATGACAAGCAGCAAACTGACAATTTTTTGTGATTTCATTTTTTTGATTCTCATTTTTTCTAACCTCCGAAAAATAAAATAAATTTATGTTAATTTTAATAACACATCGTAATCGTTTTTATGATTTTTCACAGTGGTTTTATATGATTTTTCATAACTCTTTTTCTAATCATCCTTAAAATGATAATGATAATAGCAATCAGCAATATCATTCCAAATCCCCAGACATATTCACTTTTCTTATCTGAAGTATCATTTGACAAAGTTTCTTCTGATTTTTCAGTACCTGCGAACAGAATTTGCGTATCTGTAGTAGTTGTTTGTTCATTGTCTACTGTAAAACTGTTTTTTCGTTCAGAATTTTCATCATTATTTTCTATATAAGAAATTGTATTTTGATTGTCTTGACTTATACTTTCTGTGGATGATATTCCTGTTTCGTTTTCTGAATCTTGAACAAAAGATGTAGACGATTTTGTATCTGTAGCAGAGAAATTTTTATTATCGTTTGATTTTGTTTTTTGTTTCTCAATATCATCCACATCATTTTGTATTTCTTGTTTGATTACAGAAATATTATTTTCTGACAAACTTTTTTTATCAATGATATAGCTTAATTTTGCAGTTGTGTTATCAGAAAGTGTGTTACCATCGATATCGTAAAGACGAAAAGAATTTGAAAAAATATCTTCAGCAGAAAATTCATTGCTTTTTAATATAAATTCTATTACGGCTAAATTGGTATTTCCGCTCAAATCACCATTAATATTCATAAAATTTAACGCAATTAGTCCTTTGCTGTCAGGGTTTACTAACACTGATGAAGCATTTTCTGAATCAGCAACGATATTTTTAAATATGAGATGCTCTTTATTATAATCCATTTTGATAGTACCTGCTGATGAACTATCCGGTGTAACAGAAACAGTAACCCTTAAAATATCTTTTTCCAGCGTTTCATAAAGTATAAATGTCGGCAATTTTTCTGCAGTAACTATCGCTGCATTATTTACTGTACATAACAAGAATATAATAATTGATAAGAATATTCTACATAAAACCTGTGATTTTTTCAAAACTTTTTCGCCTTCCTTGAATCAATTTTTTTCATTTAATGAATCTTTAAATTTTATCAATTAAACCTACATCATATCGAGAAATGATTAAAGCATCTGCTATATTGACACTTCCGTCTTTATTGACATCTGCAACAGTCAATTGATTTTTATCAAGTTTTGCTAATTCTACATCATACCGGGAAATTATCAAAGCATCTGCTATATCGACACTTCCATCACTGTTGACATCTCCCAAAGAAAGTGATTTTTTACTTTCCAATGTCATATTCTCTGTATCTATTGAATAAAAAGTAACTATTCCGTTGGTCTGTGTGTACCACAACGCTGTATTTCCTATGGTAATTGGGTGACAGTCTGAAATATTTCCTTTACTCTGCTTGATTTCAGAAATCAGTTCACCGTTTCCGTTAAGCAATGCATAATAGATATCCCCTGTAAATTTCTGGTGCCGATATCCTTTCCTTGTACTCCACATAATCAGAAATCTATCATCAGTTATCTTAACAAATTGAGGTGTGGATACTGTAATGTCACCGGTTGTGGAATAGTCTGTAAGATTATATGTATTAACTTTCAGATTATCTTTTGAAACTGCTGAAACAAAAATATTTCTGACTTCATTGAAACTGTTAAATTCATTAAAATCAATTACTGAACCTACCACAAGATATGAAGATGGAGAATATTCAAAACCGCCAACAGTTGTTCCTGTAAAATTATCTCTAATATCTCCGGGAATGTCAATGATATTAACTTTCTTTATCGGACTTTCAAAATAATCCGGAATAAATGTTCCGTTCTGTATACTATTGACATAGATATTCAAGAGAACGGTTCTTGGATAAGCATCCCCATGGTCTATGGCAATAATTTTATGGTCTTCTATCTGAACAAACTGGTTAAAAGAATGACTTACATAACCGTATTCTTTATAGACAGCCTTATCTGTTATTTTGGATTGTGATTTACTGTATTGAAAACACATATTAGCCTGATGGTTAAGACCGTCCCGCTGACTTTTATACATTTTATGACAAGTTTTTATTATCAGATAATCACCATCTTCGGCAATACGCAGACTTCCTGCTTCAAAAGGAACGAGCGTATTTGCCCCATATACCGAATCAGAAGATATTCTTGTCCAGCTTTTGTCATATTTCGTAACTCTCATTACCTCAACACTGTCCGATTCTTCTAAGTTTTCCTGTCCGCTGACAATGTAATAACCGTCTGTTCCCGCATAAAATCCGCCAAAAATCGGCAACTCTCCGCTAATACTTTCCATTGTTTTCAATTCATAATCCGCTGAATAATATTCAGCATTGTATTGTGTATCATCAGCAGACGGTGCAAATTTCATATATCCATCGTCCAAAGCTACAAGATATGACCTTACTGTTGATGCCCAGTTCCAATCATAATTTTCATTCCATATATAATTCTGTTTTTCTACATTTGTGTCATCTTCTTTAGCTGTACTGTAAACTGTAGTACACATCATGGAAATAATTATCATCATCGTTATCATAGCAGTAAAACATTTGTTGATTTTTTTCATCAGTATACACCTCTTTAAGTTGCTTCCATATTTGCGAATAAAAAAATCACCATAATCATCGAAATAGTTATATATCGTAGATTACGGTGATTTTTTACTCAAAAACTTAATGATAAATAAATGTTAAAGGCTGTCAATTAAACCTACATCATACCGGGAAATGATTAAAGCATCTGCAATCGTTACACTTCCGTCACCGTTGACATCTCCCACTGCAAGCTGACTGTCGTCAAGTTCCGTCAAACCTACATCGTACCTTGACACTATCAGAGCGTCAGCTATTGTAACCTCTCCGTCACCGTTGACATCTCCCTTTATTCTACTGCTTTCTATAAATTTAGCTGTCAGTGTGATATTTTCCATAGCAATGAAAGAATACTCTTCCTGTTCTGACACAATATCATCATTAACATACCAACCATCAAACAGATAATTTGCTTTTGGAATTGCCTGTACCGTAACATATTCGCCTTTTACTACAGTCTGATTTCTAAAAACTGTACCGTTATCATCACAAATTACCGATATATTGACTTTTGAATCAGAATTATCTCCGATTAGTTTTTCATCAGGCTGTATAGTTTTATTACTTGTTTCATTTTTAAGTGTCACTTCTGCTTCGGTTTCGTTATTCAGAATATGTGACACGAAAGTATTACCTTTGCTAAGCGGTACATCATAGAAGTTTGTTCTATTTTCCAGCAAAAGTTCCTGACTGTATTCATCAACAGAGTAATTCATTGTACCGTCATCGTAAGCGGTTATTTTGACATCAAATGTATCATCAGTACTCATCCAAAATTCTTTGCAGTCATTTTCAACATACACTGGTATAGAGGCTGACACAACTTCATTGTTTTTCACACTTGCCAGAAGCTCTCCTGTGCTTGAAAATACATCAACATCTACGGGACACATTACCTTTGATTTAATATATTTTTTTTCTGCAAATAAGTTCGTTTCATCGTAAGTTTCAAGCCATGCAAGATATAATTCAGAATAATGATTCTGACCAATGTGTGCTAAACTGAACATTGAATTTGACTTGATTTCAGAACTCAATAAACTAAAAATCACCTTTGCTAAAACTTTATCACTTTCACCAGTTTCATATTCCATTACTGCACATATTACATAATACAAATAATCTGAAGTCTGATACCTATAAAAAATGTCGGATAATTTATTCTGCCAAGCAGATGCTTTACGCATTATTTCATTACAAACAGATGTATCATAGTTATAAATCATATTAAGATTTTGTTCAATTGATTCTTTGGACAATTTATCTTTTGAATCACAATAACACAGTTTTAATGCTTTTGTTATTGCACTTTGATATTTTTCCTTAAATCCTTGAGTATTGCCTGCAATCTTATATAACAATGAATCAACTTTTTCCACATCTGCAACAGTGCATTTAAACGATGAATTTATTTTACTAGTGTCACCGGTTATGTTATTATAGGTTTTAGATACATTTTCCTGTTTCGTTTTATCTTTAAAATCAACCGAAAAACTCAATGACTGACCATATCTTCCAAAACCCCACTTATTTAGGGCAACAGTAGGAACTAAATCACTCGGATTAATGATATTGAAAATATTATTATACATACTATTATGTATATCGTTAACTTCACTATCAACTATACCCTGAGGTGTTGCAAAAGTATACGCATATATATTCTCTCTTTTTATGGAACCAAGAGAATTATTCTTTGCAAGACGGTCAAGTTCAGCACCGGCTATGTTTGCCACAGCAGCTGAACGACTGTATCCTCCTATAAGTACTCTGACATCATCATCTTCATCAAAATTACAATTAGATATATATTCATTAAATCCTGTTACAACCTCTGAAGCCGCATTATAGAAACCTTCATGATATGAGCCATTATTTCCCACGTTAAAATTGCTTGCCCATTCTGCACCGTATCCGCCACCTCTGAGAATGACAGCAATAAGTGTTGTTTTTTTGTTATCCATTATTAGTGTTTTTCTTGCTATACTGTAGGCTACCTTATCGCTCGAATCATTTAAGCCTTTATAATAATTATAATACTTAACAGATTTCTCATCAAATCCCATACAAACATAACAATCTCTTATGTTTTCTGTCCGTGACATTTCTACATCTTCACTCATATCTCTGTAATAATCATCACTATTTCCCGCATTAAATCCTGCCATTACCATACCAAGCGTCATTTTGGCAAGTTCATTGTTATAGGTATCATTATCTTTTTTAAAGTAATCGCTGTCAAAATTAAAAGTATGAGTAAGCACTTTTTGTTCATTGGTATCAGTACGAAACTTCAGATTTGCGGTAAACTTGTCGTAATGCGACTTTGCATGAATAAAGCTGTCATCAAATGTATTAAAAAAATCTCTTTTTTCTCCGATATAATACACATCACTGAGAGATGTACATGATGCAAATGCTTTGGAATTTATCTTAGTAACCGTTTTGTGTACAATAACATCCTTAATATTGGAACAGGCTTCAAATGTGTTCTTTCCTACCGATGTTACTCCTTTGTCAAGTATAACCATTTTTATGTCTTTATCGTTATAAAATGGAGATTGACCTGTCTCACTATCAAATGTAAATTCATTATCATTAAGACATAATGTTCCTTTCTCATCTAATTGATAAAACCCAATATTAGCGTGGTCTAATATAAAACAGTTATTATAAACTTTGTCTGCAGGAATAAAAACACTTAAAACTGTTGCACACGGTATCCCTTTTGATTTAAGAACAACTGTTATATTTGCTTTCCTGTAATCTTTGGAATAAATCGTATTTTTAGACAATATTTCGATTTTAGAACTAGTCAGTGTCCATTCTATTGAATCAACATAATTCTTAATAATTTCTTCATTTGCAGAGTTCTTGTCCTCAAGGAGCAATTCTGCTTCAACCGATATTGTATCTGTCAGTTTCTTCTTGTATGCCCTTTTTGTTTTAAACTCAAACGATTTTATCTTTGTAGCTTCAACAACAGTAACTTTGCAAGTCGCTGTCTTGCCATCATTTGATTTTGCTGTAATGGTAGCGTTTCCTACTGAAACAGCTGTTACTTTACCGCCTGACACAGTGGCAACACTGCTGTCACTTGTTGTCCATGTCACAGTTTTGTTTGTAACATTAGACGGTGTAATTGTAGCCGTCAATGTTTCGCTGTTGCTTTTTCTAAGTGTTAAAACCGTTTTATTTAAACTTATTCCTGTTACTTCTATAAATTTAAAATGGTGCACATTTGCATAACTCTCAGCAGCAGAACCTTTTGTGCCTTTAATGGTAAATCCATCTATCTCTCTATAATAGGTATAATTCTTGTCATAATAAAATCCAAAAGCAGCTCTATCAATTTCCGTCACACTGCTGGGTATCTCTACACTCGTTAAACTGTTACAACAAAAAAATGCCTCAGACCCAATATATGTCACACTGCTGGGTATCTCTATACTCATTAAATTACTACAACCGGAAAATGCATAATCCCCAATCCTTGTCACACTGTTGGGTATGGTTACACTC
>CACYDZ010000093.1 GCA_902773265.1 uncultured Ruminococcus sp. | reverse complement strand
TTTAAGGGCTTTGCCCTTAAAAATCCCACAAGGGGCTGCCGCCCCTTGACCCTGCCAACTTTTTGAAAAAAGTTGACAAAAACTTTTCATTGTCATAGCTATAAGTTATTTCTCTAAGAAAGGAAAATACCCTTGCAATACGACACACTCTCACAGCTGATAAAAAACGATAAATCGGTACGACGCTATTTTCTATCCCAGCCCGTATGGTTACAGATTGAACTGCATTGTTACAATGACTGTATTCACTGTAAGGAACAGCTTAGTTATTCCGTTGATTTTCTGTTGCAACAACGCACAGCCGACAATCCCGAATGATTGTCGGCTGTTATTCAGTTATCAGCTGTCTTCCAGACCTTTGAGAGCATCCATTTCTTTTTTATCCACTCTGAT
Organism: uncultured Ruminococcus sp.; assembly: GCA_902773265.1. GTDB lineage: Bacteria > Bacillota > Clostridia > Oscillospirales > Acutalibacteraceae > CAG-964. The sequence goes on along the minus strand of CACYDZ010000093.1, from coordinate 1,787 downwards.
TTTACCGTCCTTGATAATTCTGACATCGCTTACCTGATAGGTAGACGGCATAGCGGCAGGAGATTTTTCCAGCTGAACTTTCAGCACACCGGTAAGAATATTCTGTTCTACAACAGTACCCTTTCCGTCGGGCGTACTGACAATCGCCCCGACTTTAGGGGTAGTTTTGTAGAGTTCGTTATAGGTATCCTGTTCGTATTTCAGACAGCACATCAGCCTTCCGCAAGTTCCCGATATTTTTACAGGATTGAGTGATAACCCCTGTTCTTTTGCCATCTTGATAGAAACAGGCTGAAACCCTCCCAGATAAGAGGCACAACAGAACGGTCTGCCACAGATACCGATACCGCCCAGCATTTTTGCCTCATCTCTTACACCGATTTGTCTTAATTCGATTCGGGTACGGAACACACTCGCCAAATCCTTGACCAATGCACGGAAATCCACACGACCATCTGCTGTAAAATAAAACAGAATTTTATTTCTGTCAAAAGTATATTCCACATTGACCAGTTTCATTTCCAGCTTATGGGCAACGATTTTTTCTTCACAGATTTTAAAGGCTTCCTGTTCTCTTCTTCGGTTTTCGGTTATAGTTTCCCTGTCCCGTCCGGTTGCCACACGGATAATGGGCTTGAGTGGATAGACCAGTTCACTTTCTTTGACCATACGGTTTTCTACCGCAATTTCACCGCTTTCCACACCTCTTGTCGTTTCGACAATGACACATTCTCCCAGTTTATATTTACGGGGGGTGGGGTCAAAATAATAGATTTTTCCTACTTCTTTAAATCTTACCCCTACAATTTCTCTCATTTTTTCTATCATGTCTTTTGTTTTCTCCTTCTCAGTTCTGCACACAGCCATGCACCGAATAAATTCATATTGATATTGCTGTCCAGTTTGTCAGATGCCGTATGCAAGGTTTCTGCTATCTGCGATAAAGCCATCATATCCATATACTCTCCCAAAGAGCGTTCAACAGGGTTTTCTGCCTTTCCCGTAACACGGTATCTCATCGCATTGCCAATAATCTCCATAAGATTTTCAATGATTTCCTTTGCCGTCACACGACTGTCAATTTTTCCCAATGCACACAAAAGCGGATAGCCTTTGGTATCTGTCAGATGTTCGGCAATATACAACGCTGTTTCGTAAGCCTGCTGTACAGACCTGTCGTCATCATAGGTATAATCCAGAGAATAGACCGCCACTCTGGAAAGAATGGTTGCCAACAGTTTTTTGGCTGACCCACAACAGAAAATAAACAGAATATGCTGAGGGGGTTCTTCGATAACTTTCAGCAACGCATTTTGTGCCTGTATCTGCATTTTGTCGGCATTGGGGAGAATATAGATTTTCCTGTCGGCTTCATTGGGTCTGATGTAGGCATCGGCACAGATTGTCCTGACTTCTTCCACATTGACCACTTCCAGTTTTCCCGATAACTTTGCGGTATAGATATCGGGGTGATTATTGTTTTCCACTTTCACACACGCACTGCATTTATGACAGGGTCTGTTTTCACCACGACATACCGCCCACTGACAAATCATATTGACCGTTTCTTTCATTGTCAAATCTTTCTGACTTTCCAGCACCACTGCATGAGGTAGTTTACCTGACTGCAAATCTTTTTCCAGTTGCTGTCTGCCACTGTTTTCATATCCACTCACGCTATTCTCCCCTAAAAATGATAATGCCCACTTTCAGCTTACACAATTAAAAGTTTTGTCCACTTTTTCAAAAGTGGTAGGGGTCAAGGGGACAAAGTCCCCTTGTGGGAT
>CACYDZ010000092.1 GCA_902773265.1 uncultured Ruminococcus sp. | reverse complement strand
TGAAATTGACGGAGCAAGAAAATGTGCCATTGAAATCTGTTCGCTTTCCAAGACCGCAGGATTTACAGGAATGCGTTGCGGATATACCGTTATTCCCGAAGAACTGGAAGTTGTGGCAAGTGACGGAACAGTTGTCAGCATTTCGCAGATTTGGGGCAGACGGCAGGGTTCAAAATTCAACGGAGTTTCTTATCCTGTACAGTGCGGTGCGGCAGCGGTCTTCACTGAAGAAGGTCAGAAACAGATTAAAGAAAATATTCGCTACTATCAGGAAAATGCAAAGATTATCGCCGATACGCTGGATAAGTTGGGAATATGGTATACAGGCGGAGTAAATTCTCCTTATATCTGGCTGAAATGTCCGAACGGTATGGGTTCATGGGAATTTTTCGACTATCTTCTTAAAGAGGCAAATGTAGTTGGAACACCCGGCGAAGGATTTGGCAAAAATGGAAAAGGCTTTTTCCGTCTGACATCTTTCGGGGACAGAGAGAAAACAAAAATCGCTATGCAGAGAATAGAAAAACTTCTTGCAAAATAAGAAAGGAATATCTTATGAAAATTTTACTGACAGGCGGAGCAGGATATATAGGCAGTCACACTTGTGTGGAGATTGTACAGGCAGGACACGATGCAGTGATAGCAGACGATTTGTCTAACAGTAAACCTGCCGTACTGGAAAGACTGAAAGAACTTACAGGCAAAGACATTCCGTTTTATCAGATAGATGTAGCCGATAAAGAAAAAGTTGATGAGATGTTCGCCAAAGAACATTTTGATGCCGTTATCCACTTTGCAGGTTATAAGGCAGTGGGAGAGTCTGTAACAAAACCGCTGATGTATTACCGCAACAATATCGACACAGCTCTTACACTTCTGGAAGTCATGGAAAAGTACGATGTCAACAATTTTGTATTCAGTTCATCAGCGACAGTTTACGGGGTACCCGAAACCGTACCGCTTGTAGAGGGAATGAAAACAGGTTGTACGAATCCTTACGGTTGGACAAAACTTATGATAGAACAAATTCTCACAGATGCAAGTGCAGCCAATAAAAATTTGTCAGTGGTATTGTTGAGATATTTCAATCCCATAGGAGCTCACCCAAGCGGAAGAATTGGTGAAGACCCTAATGGTATTCCCAATAATCTTTTGCCTTATATCACACAGGTAGCGATTGGTAAATTACCGCAGTTAGGGGTATTCGGCAATGACTATCCTACACATGACGGCACTGGAGTAAGAGATTATATTCATGTAGTGGATTTAGCAAAAGGTCATGTCAAAGCAATAGAATATGCTGATGAACACAAAGGAACAGAAGTTTTCAATTTAGGAACAGGAACAGGTTACAGCGTTCTGGATATCGTCAACGCATTTGAAAAAGCCAATGATTTAAAAATTCCCTATGTTATCAAACCCAGACGCAGTGGAGATGTAGCGGAAATGTATGCCGACCCGAAAAAAGCAAAAGAAGTTCTGAATTGGGTAGCGGAGAAAAATCTGGTAGATATGTGTCAGGATTCATGGAGATGGCAGTCGAATAACCCTAAAGGTTATGATGAATAAAACTCTGTTCTTCAAAAAAAGCGTAAGCCGTTTGTTATTACGGTTTACGCTTTTTACAAAGTTGAAATACAGAAGGTTAAGCGGTGACAATGAAAAGTTTTTGTCTGCTTTTTCAAAAAGTAAAGGCTATAACCTTTTTCGGCGGAAAAATCGCTCGCAACGATTTTGGATTGACTGTTCTTTGCAGAATTTTAAAGAGCAACGCCTTTTAAATCGATGATGACATATTCGGATTTGGTACCTGTTTTGAATTTTATCGCCCAGTCGGCAATGCCTGATGTGACAATAAAATCTGTTTTATTACGATGTTCATAGCCATAGGTTTTATCGTTTATATGAAACCATTCACCGATATAGGTAATAGGGATAAGTTGTCCGCCGTGAGTGTGTCCTGAAAGCACCAAATCTGCATGAGAATTAGCCTCATTGTCATAGTCATTCGGCTGATGGTCAAGAACGATGATGTATTTTTCGGTATTTACCTGTTCAAGAAGTGTGTTGATATCTTTGCGTTCGCCAAGAGAACGGTCTTTTCTGCCGACAACATAAAAACGATTATCAATGAGTTCATATTCGTCAACCAGAAGATGAATACCGTTTTCTTTGATGGTTGTGGTGAGTTCTTCAGCAGTGAAATCTCTGTCACTGAAAAAACCCTCATCATGGTTGCCATAAGCAATCCATACGCCATATTTGGTTTTCATTTTTCCCAGTGCTTTGCAGGCTGTCTGTAAATCCGTCTTGTTCGACCAGTCATCAACAAAATCACCCGGTATCAGTACGATATCGGGATTTTGTTGTTCAATGGTTCTGATATGTTCAGCAAAGCCGTTGCCGTCAAAAGTTGCTCCGATGTGACTGTCAGCAAACATAGCGATTTTCAATGTACCTGCTTTTTTTTCCGTGTGTAAAGTGTAATCAGTCTGCCAGACATGGTGACAAAGATAATAACCGATTATCAGATATATCACCGACCCTACAATGGCAATCCAACCCTGCCAGTTTACAGTGAATGTTTTTCCGCTGATGTATTGGACAACCCGCATTGCCACACCTGACAGCAGAAAAAACATAACCTCATTGAGTAAAATCGTTACCGCATTGACAAATGACATCGTATAACTGATGATAGCAAAAATAATACCGATAAGGACAAAAGAAATCAGAAAATTAAGCCATTTTCGTTCTTTGGCGAGTATCTGTACAATTTCAAATTTTCCGACACAAATTGTCATATAGATTATTCCTGAAATAAAAGCAATCAATATGACAGTGATAATGATTGTCCACATAGTGTGTTCCTCCTTTTTCATAAATAGCACCAATCCTTTCCAAAATTACAACACTGACAATATTATCCTATATAATCAGAGTAGTTCCTGTATAAATATAGGTGATATTTTTGCCAAAGAATGGTTGAATGTAATCAAACTGAGGTTCTCCTGTACAGTGACCAACATAATATTTTATTGGATAAGCACAAAGACATTCGGCGTATTGTTGTAATACAGTATAACCGTTGTGATTGAGGGGAATATCTTTAAAGTGCAGTCCGCCGACCATGATATCTGGTTGAAAATAACGGATAATATTGACAATTCCCTTATGAGAGCAGCCACTGAACAAAATCTTTTTACTGTTTTCTTCTATAAGGAGATATTGTTCGTGGGAGAAATCTTCAGGAAAAAGTTTCCCGTTTATTTTGACAGAAAGACCATAAGGATTTATAGGAACAGTCAGAGCGGAGTGGGGAAGGGGAGAAAGGGTAATATTTTCTTTCAGCGGGAAGATACCGTCTGTAAAAATCAGGCGGTCAGAGTTTAGAAGTTCAGGGTCAAGACCGATATATTTTTCGCCGTGAAAGTGTTGACCAAAAGCATTTTTGTGAAGAAATACAGGAGCTTTGGCATTATATTTCAGGAATGATGAAAGTCCGCCTGCATGGTCATAGTGACCGTGTGATAGTATGACCATATCGACATCTTGCAAAGAAATGCCCATAGTATCAGCGTTTTGTATAAATTTACCGGACTGTCCTGTATCAAAGAGAAGTTTTGTATTATTGGTTTCGATGTAAAGGCTGATACCGTGTTCGGGGAGCAGATTGTTATTGTGTGTAGTATTTTCAATTAAGACAGAAATTTTCATTGCAGACAACCTCGCACAGTGTTTTAGATTTATTTTCAGGGAGAGTCAAAGGACTGTTTTCTTTTGGAATCTGTCACTTTTTGAAAAAATGGACAAGGATTTTCAGTATTATCGTTCAACGCCAGAATAAGAACAGACAGACAATAAAAACTACTGTCTGTCTGTCTGTCAGTCATCGGTGATGATTGTCTATAAAAGATTACGCTTTGCCTACTGAACCGAAAAGTTCCATTTTTTCTTTGACAGTAGCTTTGATAGCTTCAAAACCGGGAGCAAGAAGTTTTCTGGGGTCAAAACCTTTACCCTGTAAATCTTTACCGGCTTCGATGTACTTTCTGGTAGCGTCTGCAAAAGCCAGCTGACATTCGGTATTGACATTGACTTTGGAAACACCCAGGTCAATAGCTTTTCTAACCATTTCTTCAGGGATACCTGAGCCACCATGAAGTACCAGAGGCATTTTACCTGTCAGTTTCTGAATGTTAGCCAGAACATCAAAGTTAAGACCCTGCCAGTTTTCAGGATATTTGCCGTGAATATTACCGATACCTGCCGCAAGCATGGTAACACCCAAATCAGCAATCATTTTACATTCATCAGGGTCAGCACATTCGCCTGCACCAACAACACCGTCTTCTTCACCGCCGATAGAACCGACTTCTGCTTCAAGAGAGAGATTTTTCTCATTACAGATAGCAACGAGTTCTTTCGTTTTCTCTACATTTTCATCGATGGGATAGTGAGAGCCGTCAAACATGATTGAACTGAAACCTGCCTTGATACAAGCCTTTGCTCCTTCATAGGAACCGTGGTCAAGATGGAGAGCAACGGGAACAGTAATGTTGAGTTCATTAATCATAGCCTTTACCATAGCAACAACAGTGGTATAACCGCACATATACTTTCCGGCACCTTCAGAAACACCCAGAATAACAGGTGATTTCAATTCTTCAGCAGTCAACAGAATAGCCTTTGTCCACTCGAGGTTGTTGATGTTGAACTGACCTACAGCGTAATGTCCTTCTTTTGCCTTTGTAAGCATTTCCTTTGCATTTACTAAAGCCATTTTTTTATCACTCCATTATATGAATTTCTTACCCTACAAAAATTGTACGGTAATTTCATTTGTTATTATACATGATATTTTTAAAAATTTAAAGACTATTTACAAAAAAATTACAAATTTTTCTATTTTTTACTTGATAAATTCTGGATTATGTAGTAAAGTATATACAGTACTTTTGAAAGGATGAAGGTTCATGCCATATATTCAGACAACTACAACTGTTGATATCAGTAAAGCACAGGAACTGGCTTTAAAAGACGGTTATGCCAAAGCTGTTTCTGTCATTGGGAAAAGTGAGAAATATCTGATGTTAGGTTTTCAGCCGAAAATGTCTATGTATTTTTCCGGCAATGCTGATGAACCGATAGCCTTTATAGAAGTCAAATTTTTTGGTTCATCTACAAATGAAAAACTATCGCTTCTTACCGCAGAAATCTGTAAACTGGTTGCCAATGTACTGGAAATTTCCCCGACACGCATTTATGTCAAATACGAAGAAGTGTCGCATTGGGGATGGAGCGGTTATAATTTCTGATGACCGCTGAAAATATCTGCCTGTAGCAAAACGGATTAATGCACCGGATTCCGATTCCGATATCAGCAGGTTCGACTCCTGTCAGGCAGACCATCTGCAT
>CACYDZ010000091.1 GCA_902773265.1 uncultured Ruminococcus sp. | reverse complement strand
TTATGAAGTGTGCTGGTGTAGCTCAGTTGGTAGAGCAGCTGATTCGTAATCAGCAGGTCACGTGTTCAAGTCACGCCATCAGCTCCAAAAAAGACAGACCGAATAATCCTTTCTCGGATTATTCGGTCTGTCTTTTTTGGTTGTTACCGTCACAGCCTTCATGCTGTGACGGTTTCTTCTGTATTATCATCTGAACTGTTATCTGTATTTTCGTTTGAATCGTTGGTGTCAAAGTCTTGTTCATCGTTGTGGCTGGGATTATCCTTATAAAAATATCTGTAAATTTCTCCCCCCTCCATCTGTACACCACGATAATATGCCAGTTCCGAAACTGTTACCATCTGATAACCTTTTTCGTTGAGGTATGCACAAATTCTCTGTACAGCATTAGGTGTGGAATCCTGTAAATCGTGCATAAGAACAATATCTCCGTCAAGATTATATCCTTTCTCAAATACGGAGGTAATCCTTTCGTAGGTAGAATGGGAATTTTTGGTTTTCCAGTCAAGCGTATCTATTGACCATGAAATCAGAGGCATTTTACTGCTCGTATAATATTCTCCCTCAATTCCACCGGGACAACGGAATAATGTCGGTTCTTGTCCGATAATCGCTTTCACCTGTTGGTTGACCGATTCCATCTGTTCTTTTTGTTGTTCAACGGTCAAATCATTGGCATAAAGATGGTCACGGGAATGGTTAGCTACTTCATGTCCCTGTTCAAAAACTTGTCTGACAATATCAGGATATTCCTCGATTTTGTAACCCGCCATAAAGAAAGTTGCCTTACCGTTATATTTATTGAGAGTTTCCAGAATGGAAGTTGTATTGCCACCATTAGGACCATCATCAAAAGTCAAGGCAACCATTGGCTTGTTGATATCTAAATCTTTACGAATACCTGTTGAGGACATGGGACTGACATGAACCTGACATTCTGCCTGTCTGCCGTCAGCAACCGTACAGATGACGGTAACATCACCCTCACCTGTGGCAATCAGTTCGTTATTTTCATTAACACGAACGATTTCTTCATTTTCAGATTTCAGTGAAAATTCTGTCAGTTCGGTACGGTTGCTATCCATAATAAACGGTTTATGTACATTACCGACATTCAGCTGCAACTGACTTTCTGTAAACTTAATCGGATTGGCAAGCGTTGGCATTTCTGTGGACTGTACTGTATTGGCGGTTTTTTCTGTGGTAGAAACAATCTTGTCTGCACGACAAGCGGAGACAATTTTTACTATCAGAATAACAAAAAGTATGATAATAATTGTCGTCAGCACCAAAGTAATTCTGCGTCTGCGAACTTCACGCTGTTTTCTTTTTCGGATTCTTTCACGCCGTCTTCGTCTGTATTCTTCATCTCTGCGTCTTTCATCAATACTATCCATAATTATCACCGCAGATTATTGTACTATGTATTGCTGTAAATTTCAACAGCTTTTTCCGACAAAAATTTTATCTGATAAAAGTCTATTTAATCTGAACAAAATAGCACTAAAAATTTTATACAATATACAGTAGTCATTGCCAGTAGTTCCGCAATTTTTCCAGAACTTTTTTCTCTTTGCGAGAAATCTGTACCTGCGACATAGAAAGTATCTTACCTGTTTCCGTCTGTGTTTTATTCTCAAAAAAGCGTAGGCGGATAAGCATTTTTTCATCGTCATCAAGTTGCGTAACAATCTGACGCAAAGTTAAAAGTTCGGTGATTTTTTCTTCATGGGAAGATATGGGAATATCAAACTGTTTTTCGTCATTATCACTATCAGCAGTCAGTGAAGTCGGTGGCAAAGTGGCATTGAGTGACTGGACAATCTGTTGTGTATCAACACAAAGCATTTCAGAAAGCTGACTTACTGACGGTTCATAGCCGTTGACAAGTTGAAACTCCCTAACAGTACGGTGAATTTTGAGAGCAAGTTCTTTCATACTGCGACTGACTTTTATTGATGAACCATCTCTAAATAATTTTTTGATTTCGCCAAGAATAACAGGTACAGCATAGGTGGAAAAGCAAACTCCACGACTTTCGTCAAAATTGTCGGTAGCTTTTATCAGACCAATACACCCTGCACTGTACAGGTCATCAAATTCTATTCCACGATTGCGGAAACGATTCGCACACGCATAGACAAGTCCCAGATTCTGTTCAATAAACTCATTTCTGTCTGTCATTTTTTATCGGAAACTTTCGGCATAATATATTTTTCCATCGTAACAGTTGTTCCCTTGCCGATTTTTGATGTGACCTTGACTTTATCCATAAAACTCTGCATGACTGCAAATCCTAATCCTGCTCTTTCACTGCCTCCTGTCGTAAACAATGGCTGCATGGCCTGTCTGATATCCTGTATGCCACTTCCTTTGTCAATCACCTGTATAATAATAGTATTGTCAGAGGTTATCTGTATTTTGAGAGTAATAGTTCCTATTCTGTCTTTATAAGCGTGTACAACACAATTTGTCACCGCCTCCGATACCGCTGTCTTGACATCATTGAGTTCGGCAACAGTCGGGTCTGTCTGAATAAGAAATCCTGCTACCGCACTGCGTGCAAAAGATTCGTTGATACTTTTGCTGTCGAATATTATTTTTACTTCGTTGATAATTTTCATTGATGGACTTCCTTTCCCTTATATTCCAAAATCCCGAGTGACCCTATCCCTGAAAGGTCAATCATTCTTCTGAGATGTGATGGCACATTGCACACCAGCACATTCCCCCCTATCAGGTGCATAAGACGGTATCTTCCCATGATTAATCCTATTCCTGAACTGTCCATAAATCCGACAGTGGAAAAATCCAGTCTGAGTAAAGTAGGGTGGTGTTTTTCTATAAGAGCGTCAATCTCCTTACGCATTTCCCGTGCAGTATGGTGGTCGATATCACCCACAAGCATGGCTGTCAAATCTCCTTTTGCGAAAACTGTCTGAACATACATAACTATCTATAACCTTCCTTTCCATTTAAGAACAATGTTATCAACTCAAGCGTGTCATTCCAAATTTTGTTTGGATTTTTTAGCCGATTAAAGGGCTTCGCCCTTTAAAATCCCACAAGGGGACTTTGTCCCCTTGACCCCTACCACTTTTGAAAAAGTGGACAAAACTTTTCATTGTCATAGCTGACAGTTTGATAATCACTCCGCACGAAATGAGCCGGAAGAGTTTTTGTCAAACTTTTTTCAAAAAGTTTGTGGGGTTCAGGGGCAACACCCCTGATAAGATGGTTAAGGGCAATGCCCTTAACCATTCACCGAAAAAATAAAAAAATCATATTCTTTGCTATCAATGTTACAACAAAGAATATGAAAATTTTAATTATTCCTGAATGTCAATCAGGGTCGTTTTGTTGCGTTTTTTCAGACATCTTACTATCAGCGGTCTTAACTGCGAAGCAAGATATAATGACCCGCATACCACAACTGCTCCATCATCTCCAACCATGTCTAAGGCTTTATCAATCGCTTGTGAAAAATTTTCCATAGGATAGACTTTATCAAAAAACTTTACCGCCTTCTCGGCAAGTTCATCTCTCGTCTGCTTACGGGGATTGTCAGGCTCAAGTGTGATAACGCTGTCAATCAGACCGTCAAGGTATTCTAAAGAAGAATTGCTGTCCTTGTCTTTAAGCATACCCATAATACAAACAATTTTTTTCCCGGGAAGATATTTTTTTAAAGCATCTGAAAGAGCATTCATACCGTCAGGATTGTGAGCTCCATCTATGAGAACAACGGGAGATTTGCATATCAATTCCAGACGGGCAGGCATCTCTGCTTTTGCCAGACCACTTGTAAGAGTAGTATCGGTAATCGCAAAATTGAACTTCTCTTTCAGAATTTCCAGTGCCGACAAGGCAAGTCTGAGATTTTTAATCTGATGAGAACCAATAAAATGAATGGTAAGAGGCAGATTATGATATTCACATCTTGTATATTCAATCGTCTGTTCCTGAATATCCAAAGGGAGTATGTCAGCATAAGAAAGTGTGTTGTTCTTCCGATTGGCAATCGTAGATATGACTGTATCTGCAATATCATTCTGACGGTGATACACGGTATTACTGTTCGGTTTGATAATACCGCCTTTCTGGACAGCAATTTCTTCCAGCGTATTACCTAATATAGCGGTGTGGTCATGACTTATGGAAGTGATAACTGATACAAGCGTATTGTTCACTACATTGGTACTGTCCAGTAAACCTCCCATACCCGTTTCCAAAACAACAATGTCACATCGGCTGTCGGCATACCACAGAAATGCCAGTGCGGTGATATATTCAAATTCGGTGATAATAATACCGTCTGCTTTCAGTTTTTCGATAATCGGGTAAGTCTTTGTGACATATTCGGCAAGCGTCTTTTTGTCAATCATTTCTCCGTTAATCTGCATTCTTTCACGGAAATCAATCACATACGGGGAAATGAATAACCCTGTACGGTAACCGCTTTCTTTGAGAACTGACGATATCATTTTACTGGTAGACCCTTTACCGTTCGTTCCTGCAATATGTACAAACTGTAACTTTTCCTGAGGATTTCCCAACAAATCCAGAAATTTTAAAATACGGTCAAGTCCCGGTCGGGAACCAAACAACATCAATGAATTGATTCTTGCTAATGCTTCATTATAATTCACTGCTATCATCTCTTTCTACGATATTTTTATAAATTATATTCTTTTTCAGACCTGTCTGTTTTGCAATAATCCGGCAAGCCTCACTTAAGGAAATATTCTCGGTTGTGACAAGATTTTTTGCCATCATGACGGCTTCTTCTACTGTAAAAACAGCTTCATCAGACGGTTTTGCTCCCTCAATTACCAGCACGATTTCTCCTTTCAGAAGATTTTCGGCATAATCATTGACAGCTCTTTGTAAAGTAGTACGGATAACTTCTTCGTGAATTTTTGTCAGTTCCCTGACAATCGCAATCTTCCTTTCTCCGAAAGTATTGAACATATCTTTGAGAGTAGCGTTCAGTTTGTGAGGTGCTTCATAAAAAACCATCGTTCTCTTTTCATTTCTGACTTCTTCCAGATGGGTACGGCGTTCTTTCTTGTCAACACTAAGAAACCCTTCAAAAGTGAAACGCCCTGTCGGAAGTCCTGAAATAGCTAAAGCGGACACAACCGCACTTGCACCGGGTACAACAACTACTTTTATATTATTATCATAACATTGTCTGACCAGCATTTCTCCCGGGTCAGAAATACATGGCATACCTGCATCAGTGACAATCGCACAATTCTCACCACTTAAAATGCGTTGACAAATCATTTCCCCTCGAATGAATTTGTTGTGTTCAAAATAACTAACCATGCTTTTTTTTATCCCGAAATGGTTGAGTAGCTTTACTGTGACACGGGTATCTTCCACTGCCAGAAAATCTGCTTTCTGCAAAGTTTCTGCCGCTCTCGGTGACATATCTCCCAGATTGCCTATGGGCGTTCCCACAACATACAAAATTCCTGACAACTGCTATCACTCCTTAAAAGTTCCGTAAATCTGTAACATCTCTTCTGAAAAATCTCCGTTCTCCTTTTCAATAAAGAGTGTCGGCAACACATTCAAACCACCATCTTTCCCACCACGCTTGCCCTCTATCAGAAAAAGTTTGGGCGGTTTATGATAGCGTTGCTGTACCATGCGTAAGCGTTTGGGTTCAATATGGTATTTCCTCATACAGATAAGTGTATCGGTAAGCCGTTCGGGTCGCTGACAAAGACAAAATCGTCCCCCGAACCGTAACAGTACAGACGCACTTTTAAGAACATCATCTATTGTACAGGTGTTCTCATGTCGGATAATCGCATGAGAACCATCACTGCTGACAAGTCCTGTTCCAAGCGGTTTGTACGGCGGATTGCATACCACAACATCACAATTCACTATGGGTAATCTGCCTTTCAGACAGCGTAAGTCTTCATGAATGACAGTAATCTTTTCACTTAGATGATTTAACATCACACTTCGTCTTGCCATGTCAACAGCGTTTTCCTGAATTTCTACGGCATAAGTATGTATATGAGCATTCTCCCTGTTCCACAAAAGCGGAATGGTTCCGCAACCTGTACCTAACTCCACCGCTGTTTCATGTTTTTTCGGTTTTGAAAAATCCGCCAGCAATATTGTATCTGTAAAAAAATGGTGCTGTTTACTGACTATCACTTGTAAACCGTTGCCCAACGGTTGTAATTCTTCATTCTCTTTCAGCAAAATAACAACCACTCCCTTTATCTCTGACATTAAGTGTTTATTATAACATTATTAATCCTAAATTTCAACACCATGATTTTGCCAGAATACATAGATAAAATTTCTTTAAAATAATCCGTAAATGACATATAACAATATCTGTCACTGTAAAATTTCTTCTATAAAAATTTTTATTGCGTCACTATAATTTTCTCCTAAAAAATCCTGACGGTGTTTTACACTGTCAGGATTTTACTGAATAATGAAAAATAAGATTATTCTTCGGTATCTTCTTCTATGGATTCGTCTGTTGTTTTGTCCTCAGATTTTTTTTCTTCGTCCTCGTCATTGTCATCAAGAAAACTGAAATCAAATTCCAGAAATTCTCCACAATTCGGACACTCAGTTTCCCCACACAACAACTCTTCTTCATCAACTGTCAGCTTCTCTCCGCAAGTCGGACAAGTTACTTCGTATAAAACATCTTCATCTTCACAACAACATTCATCGTCACAATCATGATGGTGATGACGATGTCCTTTATGATGATAATATTTTTCATAGTCATCATCTTCATCATCACAACAGCAACATTCTTCATCGTCTTCATCTTCGTAAACAGCTTCTTCCAAATCAGCAAGCTCATCATCTATGGATTCTACTGTATATGCCAATCCGTCAACTTTGTCGTTGGTGTCGGTAATTTGTTCTGCCATATCACTCAGCAAGTCCATCATTGCATTGATAACTTTTACCTCGTCTTTTTTCTCGTCCAGCTTTAAACCGTCTGAAAGTCCTTTGAGATAAGCAACCTTTTCTTTTAAGTTCATAATAATTTCTCCTTGTATAACTAATCGCAGATATCTGTATCAAAAAACGCTTTGTTAATTATGAATCAAGCATTTATATCGTTACGCTCTTGACATATATTCGCCTGTACGAGTGTCAATTTGAATGGAATCGCCTTCGTTGATAAAGATAGGCACTTTGATTTCAGCACCTGTTTCCAGTGTAGCGGGTTTGGTAACATTAGTTGCTGTATCACCTTTTACACCGGGTTCTGTTTGTGTAACCTGAAGGACGACAAATGTAGGCGGTTCTACACCGAATACATTGCCCTTATAAGAAAGAACTTTACAAACCATGTTCTCTTTGACAAATTTGAAGTTACTTCCCAATACATCTTTACCGATAGGCAACTGTTCATAAGTTTCGGTATCCATGAAGTAGTAAAGGTCACCGTCTTCGTAAAGATATTCCATGTCTTTTCTCTCAATGAAAGCTGTGGGGAATTTTTCGGTAGGGTTGAATGTCTTTTCTACTACTGCACCTGTAATGACATTTCTGATTTTTGTTCTGACAAATGCTGCACCTTTTCCCGGTTTTACATGCTGAAATTCAATGATGGATACAACTTGTCCGTCCATTTCAAAAGTAACACCGTTTCTGAAATCTCCTGCTGTAATCATAATTTTTTATCCTCCTGATAATTTTAATGTCTGTATTCGCATAAACAACACTTCTATATTATACATAATTTTCTGCTGAATTGCAACCAATTTTCAAAATTAACGATAATTTAATATTTCAGATAATGATTAATGATTTATCAATACCCGCAAAATTGTCATAACCGCTTTCGGTAACTGCTGCCATATCTTCTATCCTTACCCCGAATTTGTCAGGTAAATATATTCCCGGCTCAACAGTAATCACCATGCCTTGTTGCAAAACAGTCGTATCCGTCTTGTATACTCTGGGTTGTTCGTGAATATCCAGTCCTACGCCGTGTCCTGTGGCATGACCGAAATATTCTCCATAACCTGCCTTTTCAATGATATTTCTGGCGGTACTGTCAATCAGACCTGCCGTTATTCCTGCTTTTATCTTGGAAAGTGCTTTTGTCTGTGCTTCTGCAACAATGTCATAGATTTTATACATTTCGTCTGTGGCATGATGTACGGCAACCGTTCTTGTCATGTCACTGTGATAACCACAATAGATTGCTCCTATGTCACTGAGGAAAAAATCGCCCTCCTGTATGATGCTATCACTTGGTACACCATGTGGCAAAGAGGTGTTTTTGCCTGATATGGTTATCAGGTCAAAAGATATCCCGTCTGCTCCTTTCTTTCGCATCAAATATTCCAGTTCAAGTGCAATTCTTCTTTCAGTTACTCCCGCTTTGACATAATTGAGTACTTCCAGATAGGCTTGTTCGGTGATTTTTTGTGCAGTTTTTATCTTGTCAATCTCGTCTGACGATTTGACAATACGCAAATCATTGATTAAGTCGTCAAGAATATTCCGCTGAGAAAGTATTACTCCAAATTTCTGAAATTCTGTCTGATAATATCCTGATATCGATAAGGTCATGTTATTGTGTTCGACAAGAATTTCATGAATGTTTTCTTCCTGACAAATAGCTTTGATACTTTCTGTCAGTCGCTGAAAAACAACTACCTTACAGGATTTCACCTGTTTCTGTGCGGATTCCCCATAGCGGAAATCTACCAATAAATAAGCATTGTGTTTCGTAATAAACACTGCCCCTGCTGATGAGGAAAATTCTGTAAAATAAAAACGGTTGACATCTGAAGTAATCAGAAAGGCTTCGTATTCTGCCAGATTTTTCTGTAAACAGTTTATTTTTCCGTTCATGATTTACGCTCCGTATCATTGTTCATCAAAAAATCCAGTGCCATTTTGTAACCGTATGCTCCAAATCCTGCAATCTGTCCGACACAGGCGGGTGCGGTAACAGATTTATGGCGAAACTCTTCACGCTGATGAATATTGGACATATGCACTTCCACAAAAGGAATATTCACACCCTTGATAGCATCATGAA
Organism: uncultured Ruminococcus sp.; assembly: GCA_902773265.1. Taxonomy (GTDB): domain Bacteria; phylum Bacillota; class Clostridia; order Oscillospirales; family Acutalibacteraceae; genus CAG-964. The sequence goes on along the minus strand of CACYDZ010000091.1, from coordinate 88 downwards.
TCGCATAGCTGTAATGCGTAAATGCTCCGGGATTGATGATAACTGCATCATATTCCGTTCTGGCTTTCTGGATTTCGTCAATGATTGC
>CACYDZ010000090.1 GCA_902773265.1 uncultured Ruminococcus sp. | reverse complement strand
TAATTGCCTAATGTTCCTGCTATGACTTTCGCCGATAATTTTAAAATCTTTTCCGCCAATATTCCCACCAGAACAGACCCCATAAAGGCAATCACACATAATACAGAGGTCTGCAATAAAGACGGTAAATGTAATTTGCCGTCTATCATTTCGATAAAGTCAAAAATTTTGTAGAGAGCAAAAATATAAAAGGATAAATATATTCCCGATGTCAGCACAACAAACAGCACAACTATTCCCACAGCAATACCAATTACAATCATCAGAATAAAATACAGTTTTCCGTGCGTATCTATACCTGCTATCGCCATATTCATCACAGACTGAATTTTCGGGGTAATCAGATACCATATTACCGCACTGAAATAAAACAGGATATTGTCTGTAAAAAAGTCCTGCAATATGTTTTTGGCAAAGGAGTTGTCATCATCATGTAAAATAACAGGAATAACCAGTTTCTGCACATTGAACAGCAACGCAAACACAATCACATACAGGATAACCATATCTTTGGGAGCCTGATAGGTACAGAATGCCATTATCTGTAAAATATCCGAAAAGCCGAAAAAGAGTGTGCTTTCAATGATATCGGCAGAAGATTGTGTCAGGGAAATATCATACCACGGAGAATAGATGTTGCTGACAATCATAACCGCAAAATACAGCACCGCCAAAAAACAGAATTTCAGATTATCTAAAATAAAATCTCTGACAGTTTCCCATACTTCAACAACAAACTGCATCTTTCTTAATTTTCCTTTACCATAAAAACAAACAAATCTTCTACATCAACAGCCGATATTTTCAGCCCCTGCGGTATATTTCTGCGTTCCATAAGCACATTAATACCGTAGGGGGTTTTCTTTTTGCCGACGATTGCGGAAGTGTCCAGTTTCTGTAATTCTTCTTTGGTACAGTTAATCACGCCGTATTTTTCCAGAAGCAAATCCTTTTCATCACAAAGCAGTAATTTTCCCTCGTGCATAAAGGCTATGTAGTCGCAGATTTTATCCAAATCGCTGACGATATGGGACGATACCAGAATGGAACGGTCTGCGTTACGGGTAAACTCCATAAAAATATCGTTGACTTCATCTCGCATAACAGGGTCAAGACCGTTGGTAGCTTCATCGAGAATTAACAGTTTAGGGTCATGGGAAAGAGCAATCGTCAACCCTAATTTCATTTTCATACCTTTTGAAAATTCTTTGAATGTCTTGTTTTCGGGAACTTTCAGCTTTTTGAGATAATCAAAAAATGTATTTTCATTCCAGTTGGCAAAGATATTTTTCATGATTTTATTGATTTCTTTTGTCTTGAGGTATTCGGGAATACACGGTTCGTCAAGCACCACGCCGATATCGTCTTTGACGGCAGTAAGTTCCTTTTCGTTGTCCTTACCGAGTACCGTAATTGTACCGCTGTCTTTTCTTATCATATTGAGAATAAGTTTGATAAGGGTTGTTTTTCCTGCTCCGTTTTCGCCGATAAGTCCCATGATACTGCCTGACGGCAACTCCAGACTGAAATTTTCAATCTGAAAATCTTTATAGGACTTAGCTACTTCCTGAATGGTAATTGCATTGTTATTCATATCCGTTTTCCTCCGTAATTGTAGTGAACATCTCCGTACATTTCTATAATATCCGTGTAGGATAACTCACAGCTTCTTGCCAGTCTGGCAATTTCCAGCATATGACTTTCGATTTTTTTCAGAGTTTCCTCTTGCAACAAGCTGATATCCTGTCCGGCAACAAAACAGCCCTTACCCGTAATGGTATAGATAAAACCGTCTTTTTCCAGTTCATCATAGGCTCTTTTGGTGGTGATGACCGATATACGCAAATCTTTTGCCAGATTTCGTATTGAGGGCAAAGGTTCATCGGCCTTTAATGTACCGTTAATAATATTTTCTTTCAGCTGTGTATAAATCTGTAAATAGATAGGCTGTCCGCTTCTGGTATCAATAAATAATTGAATGGTAACACCTCCCATATAACTGTTTATATACAGTATAAACAGTTATGACAGTTTTGTCAATACCTCAAATCAAAATTATTGCCGAAAAATGAATATTTGAAATTCCTGTTGAAATTCTGTCCGTTTTATTGTATAATAGATGAAAACAAATTTTCGTTTTTATTACAGGAGGATAACAGTTATGGCTAAAGAGAAAAAAGATACAAAAATCAAATCCAATCAAAGTGCTGACGATAAAAAAAGAGCGTTGGAAACTGCTATCGGACAGATTGAAAAACAGTTCGGAAAAGGAGCGGTCATGCGTCTTGGACAGAATAAAGCCATGAATATCGGCTTTATTCCGACAGGTTCTCTTACACTGGATTTGGCTTTAGGAATAGGCGGTCTGCCCAGAGGAAGAATTATCGAAATTTACGGCCCTGAAAGTTCAGGTAAAACAACACTGGCATTGCACTGTATCGCCGAAGGACAAAAACAAGGAGGCAATGTTGCTTTTATAGATGTCGAACACGCCTTAGACCCTGTTTATGCAGGTGCATTGGGGGTAAATGTCGATGAACTGCTGGTATCACAACCCGATACGGGCGAACAGGCTCTGGAAATTGCCGAAGCGTTAATCCGTTCGGGAGCGATTGATGTTATCGTTGTGGACTCTGTTGCAGCACTTGTACCGAAAGCGGAAATTGATGGTGATATGGGAGATTCCCATGTCGGACTTCATGCAAGACTGATGTCGCAGGCTTTACGGAAACTGGCAGGAGCAATTTCCAAATCCAATTGTGTGGCTATCTTCATCAATCAGTTAAGAGAAAAAGTCGGTGTCATTTACGGCAACCCCGAAGTTACCACAGGTGGCAGAGCTTTGAAATATTATTCTTCCGTCAGAATTGAAGTGCGAAAAGAAGAAATCATTAAAAACGGCAGTGAAATTATTGGTACAAGAACAAAAGCGAAAGTTGTCAAGAATAAGATTGCCCCGCCCTTTAAAGAAGCACATTTTGATATTATGTACGGTAAAGGCATTTCAAGAGTAGGCGAACTGCTTGACTTAGCGGTTGACAGAGATATCATTCACAAAAGCGGAGCATGGTTTTCTTACGGTGCAGAAAGACTTGGACAGGGCAGAGATAATATCAAGAATTTACTCATGAACAACAAGGAACTTGCTGACGAAATCGAACAGAAAGTATTGGAAACTATCGCCGAAGAAAACGGAAAAAGACTGGATAAAGAGAAAGAAAAAACAGTTTCCGGAAAAGAAAGTGTAATTGCCAATAATCTTTCTGATGATGACGATGAAATCATCATTGACAGCAAAGATATTGACATTATGGTTGAAGAATAATGCTGGTTACGGCACTTGAACCACGCAGAAAATCCATGACAGCCGTTTATCTTGACGGTGAGTTTGCCATACAGCTGGATACTATGACTTTACTGGAAAATAAAATCAAAGTCGGCAGAGAAATCACTGATGAACAACTGCACGACCTTATCAAGAAATCAGAAACAAGCCGTGCCAAAGAAAAAGCCCTTTATCTGATTACCTACCGTGACCATTCCAGAAAAGAACTCGAAAATAAAATCAGACGGTCTTATTCTTCCGAAACCGCTGAAGAAATCGCTGACAAAATGCAGGAACTGGGACTTGTCAATGATGAAGAATATGCCCGAAAATATGCTGATGAACTTCTGCACAAAAAACATATGTCGCCGAAAGCTATTGCCTATAAACTCAGGGAAAAGGGAATAGCTCCCGAAATTATCAGCCTTGTCACACAAGACCTTGACTATGACCCTCTCAGCGAAATCAGAGAAATTCTGGAAAGAAAATATTCTGCTTATGCCACAGATGAAAAGGTAAAACGGCGTGCCATAGCTTATCTTCAGCGTATGGGCTGGAATTGGAGTGATATCAAATCTGCCATAAACAGTGATTAAAATAAAAAACTATCCGTAACATAGAACGGATAGTTTTTTTGTGTCAAAATTTGCATAAGCAAATTTTGTTTGCGTTTTTAGCCGATTAAAGGGCTGCCGCCCTTTAAAATCCCGCCCAAAGGCTCCGCCTTTGGAAACCGCCACTTTTTTGAAAAAAAGTGGACAAAAAACTTTTAAGTTTTACCGCCAATTTTCGGATAAAGATTTCCGAACGAAGTGAGACATAAAAGTTTTTGACCCACTTTTTTCAAAAAGTAAAAGGCATAACCTTTTTCGTGGAGTGAAAATCACTCGTAGTGGTTTTTGGCTAAAGCCCTTAAAATAAAAATTGTCTGAAAGCTGTCGGCAACGGGTATTTCTCTGAAAGTTCGGCTTTTGATACCCATAAAAAATTGGGAGATTGCTTTTTTACGGTAACAATATAACTTTTCATATGCCATTCTATATGAGTGAAAATATGCTTTGCATCTTTCTGAAAGGTGATTTTGGCAAACGGAATTTGCCATTGTGTGAGAATTTGCTGTAACTGTTCGGTGGTGTGAAAACTTTCTATATTCGGAAACTGATACATTCCTGACAGTAAGCCGTTCTGCGGTCTTTTTTCGACAGCAATATTGCCCTGCAAATCTGTGAGAAGAAAAACAGTTTT